>NCKC01000142.1 GCA_002282715.1 Halothiobacillus sp. 15-55-196
CACAGCGATGTGTTTGTCGCCGACTTGGGGCTCAATGCCGGTCAACAAGGGCTGATTGCCAATGAGGGCATCCAGATACATCGGCACAGAAGGTAGGCGAACGGGGCGATCTTCACCGGTAATGCAGTAATTGAAAAAGCGCAGTTGCTCATCGAGGGTATAAGCCGCGCCCCCTGCGTAGTGGCCAATCACGCCGTCCGTGTGCTCGGTTGCCCGCATACGGCGGCCTTTGAGCACCCCTGAAATAGCGGACTCAAAATCCATCAAGGCATTTTTATAGTTATTGAGTATGCGGCCTGCCATACCCTCTGTATCATTTTTCTTACCCGAATAAATCCAGCCCGCGATCTTGGTTTCAGCCACTTTCGGCGGTAAATAGGTCAGCGTCATAGCGTAAACCGATTCCAGATGAGCCGCTTCATGTTCATATTGCACGCGGCGTTCGGCATCAATCACCAAGGTAGTACGATCGGGGAAGGGGCACAGAGGGGGATAACTGCGGGCATATTGGCGGATGGCATCCACATGAATCATCCAGCCAGAACCCAATTGAACCAGGGCATGGTTCAGCCTGGCGGAAAGCTGGGCAAGTTCCTGCGCGGTCGATGAGCCCATATCCTCGCCCCGGAAGTACCAACTAGCCATCAGCGAGCCATCCTTGCCCTGCACAATGCCTTCATCCGGCATCAGCGCATAATTGAGTAAATCAGGCAGCCCTACGGCGGCATCGCGGTATTGTTTTAATTTAAGCATTTTGGTTAATTCCTAGTGTATGCGCCTGATTTTGCGGGGTAATAGGCTCGATACTTCACATGCTTAAAGTAAACTTTACTCAGCATCGTGTCTGCCTTAGCCATGCGGATCACGATCCCCAACCTTTACTCAGCATCGTGTCTGCCTTAGCCATGCGGATCACGATCCCCAACATGATGACCCACAGCACAGCCCCCACGCCAAAGCTCAAGGGATTCATGCCCGAGGCCACAACCAGAGCGACGATCAATATCGTCAGCAGGGTCAGCTCTCGTTCTGCGCCGAGCAGTAAATGGGCTCGATTAAACGAGGTGTGAATTGGAATGGTTCGGTGTGTGTTTTCTTCGCTCATGGCGCCCCCCTCTCTCAACAGACAGGCGTGTCGAAGCACGCCCTTCGGCATGGTTTAGTGGATGATTGCGCCAGAAGCGGCAAAGAGTTTGGTCATGATCGACGCGCCGGAAACCAGCAACGCCAAGGCCATCACCAGCATGATGATTTTGCGGGTGAACTCAGAAAGCTCGCCGCCAAAGACCAGGGCAGCACCGGCGGCTGCCAGGGCGATGATTGAAATCGCCAAGGCGATCGGCCCGGTCAGTGACTGCTTGATGGTATCCATGGGCGATTCCCAAGGCAGGCCGGTGGTGGT
>NCKC01000044.1 GCA_002282715.1 Halothiobacillus sp. 15-55-196
GATGCGGAAGTGATCAACCAGAAGGTCATCTCCGTGCTGGATCTGGTGCGCAGTGCGGGTATAACCAAGGTTGGCCTTGGGACGACGCCGGTCAAATGAACCACCGAGAAAGGGCCCCCGCACATAGTCGGAAGCTTTCGATAGCAGGTAAATCCCCCTGTCCCCCTTTACAAAGGGGGTGTATAACGGTGCCTCTTTTTACAACAGGGGGAACGAAGGGTATCCCCTTTTGCAAAAGGGGGAGCGAGGGGGATTTAGAAGGGATTTGCACTCGTGCAGACCTATGTTAAGTCACAACACCAGCCGCAAACAGAGCAGGGCATGACGACACACGATTCCACGCAGACGCCCGCATCGGGCTGGGCGACCTACCGACGTTTGTTGCGCTATACCCGCCAGTATGCTCGTGTACTGGTCTTTGCAATTATCGGCATGGTGGCGGCCGGCCTGACAGAGGTGGCGTTCGCCGCCTTGATGAAGCCCCTGCTCGACGGCAGCTTCGTAAGCCGTGACCCCACCACGATTCATCTCATGCCCGCACTGCTGCTCGCCGTTTTTCTGGTGCGTGTTGTGGCCGAATTTGCTTCCGGCTATGGCATGGCCTGGGTCGGTCGATCGGTGATTCGTGACCTCAAACGCGACGTGTTCGATCAGGTATTGCACCTGCCGGTGCGTTATTTTGACCGCGTCCCCGGCGGTGAAATTCTCACGCGGCTGAATTACCAGAGCGAACAGGTTTCCGAGGCAGCTTCCCGCGCGTTGACCACACTCATCCGCGACACGATTACCGTGTTCGGGTTGCTCTTATGGATGCTTTATCTGAGCTGGCAACTCGCCCTGTTTCTCGTGGTGCTCGCGCCCGTTCTGGTCGTGCTGGTTGGTGGAATTTCCAGAGCATTCCGCCGTCATGCCCGGCAGATTCAGAACTCCATGGGCCAGGTTTCCCATGTGGCCGAAGAGGTGGTGAGCGGTCATCGCGTCGTCAAGTTGTATGGTGGCGAAGCGTTTGAGGCGGCACGATTCGCTGCCATCAATCAAAAGAATTTCAAGGATTTCATGCGGATGCAGGCCGTGACGGCGGCTTCATCGCCGGTGACGCAGTTCATTTTGGCGATTGGCATTGCGGGTATCGTCTGGTTCGCGACGACGGGGGACCGAATGCAGACCATCAGCGTCGGTACCTTCGTATCCTTCATTACGGCTCTGAGCCTGATGCTGACACCCATGAAGCGTCTGATCGGTGTCAATGCCGTGCTGCAAAAGGGCATTGCGGCGGGCGAGAGCCTGTTTGGCCTGATGGACGAACCACGCGAACACGATGCGCCGACCCCTGTGCCCATCGAACGGGTCTCGGGGCGGATTCGTTTTGCTGGGGTCGGACTGCGCTACGAGACTGGCGAACAGGCGCCGTGGGTGCTTTCGGATATTTCCCTGGAAATCAAGGCTGGGCAAACCGTGGCGCTGGTTGGCCGTAGCGGTGCGGGTAAATCCAGTCTGATCGCCAGCCTGCCGCGTTTTGTGGACATCGATCAGGGTACGATTTTTCTGGACGAACACCCCATATCCGCGCTGAAGCTGACCGATCTGCGGCGGCAATTTGCCTATGTCTCGCAGGACACTGTGCTGTTCAACACGACGGTTGCCGCCAATATCGGCTACAGCGATGGTGGCGAGGCGGATATCGAACGTGTGCGCGCTGCGGCCGAGGCGGCCTTTGCCCTCGATTTCATCGAACGGCTCCCGCAGGGATTCGACACGCAAGTGGGTGAAAACGGCGTGTTGCTCTCCGGCGGGCAGCGGCAGCGATTGGCTATTGCTCGTGCCCTGTATCGTGATGCACCGATCCTGATTCTGGATGAAGCGACATCGGCGCTCGATACCGAATCGGAGCGCTATATTCAGGCGGCACTGGATAATCTCAGTCGCGGGCGCACAACCCTGGTGATCGCCCATCGGCTGTCCACGATCGAACACGCCGATCTGATCGTTGTGCTCGACAAGGGGCGGATTATCGAAACCGGCAGCCATTCTGAACTGCTGGCAGCCGACGGTGCCTATGCCGCACTGCATCGTTTGCAGTTCAAATCCGATTCCTCCTCGGGCGCAACCGTGGCCATGTCTTCGTAAATGCGCTATCCCGATTTTTGGCAGCGGCGCGGATTGCGCAGTTGGCTGCTTTGGCCGCTCTCGCTCGTTACGTGTCTGGTCGCGCGTCGGCGGCGATCTGCTGCGGCGCGAGGCGTGGCACGGCAGAAGGATGGTTGTCCGGTGGTCGTTATCGGTAACATTACCGTGGGCGGAACCGGCAAAACCCCGGTACTGATTGCATTGGCGCGCGCGCTTGCCGAACACGGACGCAGGGTAGGCGTGATCAGCCGCGGTTACGGTGCCAAAATCGGGATCGAGCCGCGCGATGTGTCCGAAGCCGCCGGGCCTGATGCCGTTGGCGATGAACCCTGGCTGATCCACCATACCCTGAACGTGCCCGTGTTCGTTCACCCCGACCGGCTGCGGGCGGCCGAACAATTGCGTGCCCGGCACCCGGAGGTGGATGTGATCCTGAGTGATGATGGCCTGCAGCATCACGCCTTGCCCCGCGAAGTCGAAATTGTCGTGATCGACGGTGTTCGTCGATTGGGCAATCGATTATGTCTGCCGGCGGGCCCACTCCGAGAATCGGCTAAAACCCTGGACGATGTCGACTTCGTTATCGTCAATGGCGAACAGTTCTCTGATGACCAATGGGCCGTTCATTTCGAATTGACGATGGTGCGTGATCTGTTCGATCAGAGCACACTCGGCATGGACGATTTCATGCTCAGTTTTGGCACCCAACCCGTCGTCGCACTGGCCGGTATCGGGCATCCCGAGAAGTTCTTCACTGCGCTGCGTGAGCGAGGCCTCGGTCTGGAAACCTACGCGTTGGAGGATCATCAACCCGTACCGCCGGCATTGATTCAATATCTTCGCCGGGTAGACAGCCCGATCGTGATGACAGAGAAAGATGCGGTGAAGTGGCAGCAGAGCCGTCCGTCATGCCATGATCGCCCCGGGCAGGTGTTCGCGGTCATCGGGCAAATCCGGTTGCCAGATGAAATGGTTCGTGCCATTTTGGACAAACTACCGCACCAACCTGAGTCCTCAGCTTGAGCATGGGGTTTTCATCGGTTTTGCTGTGCCGCCAACAGTTAGAAGCTGCTAATTTTTTTGAGGGATTTTTTGTGGATAAACGTTTGCTTGAAATTCTCGTGTGCCCCGTGACCAAGGGGCCATTGATCTACCAGCCGTCCAGCCAGGAGTTGATTTCCCTGTCAGCCCGTTTGGCCTATCCCATTCGTGACGACATCCCGGTCATGCTGGAAACGGATGCCCGTCCGCTGGGGGACGAAGAGTACGAAACCTTGCGCAAGGCGCATCCAGCCGAGCCGGTTACACCGTGAGCGAGGCCGTTTTTGATGGTGATTTCTGCGTCATTATTCCGGCACGGATGAGCTCGACGCGGTTGCCCGGCAAACCGCTCGCCGACATTCATGGCCGCCCCATGCTCGCCTGGGTGCACGATTGTGCCAAAGCCAGTGGCGCCGAACGCATTATTGTGGCCGTGGACGACGCTGAACTCCATGCGGTGGCCCAGCAATTTGGCGCCCATGCCGTGCTGACGCGTGCTGATCACGAGTCGGGAACCGATCGATTGGCTGAGGTCGTCACCCAACTGGGTCTGGCGGAGGATCAGATCGTGGTGAATCTCCAGGGTGACGAGCCGTTGATGCATCCCGAACTGCTGCGGCAGGTGGCGGGATTATTGGTCGCCCAGAAAGAGGCGGCGATAGCGACTTTGATGGTGCCGATCACCGATGCGCATGAGTTCAATGACCCATCGGCCGTCAAGGTCGTCGCCAGTGAAGCGGGCAAGGCTTTGTATTTCTCTCGATCACCCATTCCATTTCATCGTGACGGGTTGCCGGGAAACGGCGCCGTGCTGGGTTTCAGGCATCTGGGTGTTTATGCTTACCGGGCGGGGTTCCTGCAACGCTTCGCGGCGGCGCCGATGGCCGAGCTGGAGCGGGCGGAAAAGCTGGAGCAGCTCCGTGCCTTGGCCATGGGCGAGTCGATCGCCGTGGCGGTGGCAGAGGTGATGCCACACGCGGGCGTGGACACGCCGGCTGATCTGGAACGGGTGCGGGAAGTGCTTAAAGCGCGCACTTAGCGTGCCTGTCTCGGGCTAAAACGGGTTATAAAAGCTGCTAATCGCCATCTCCATTGTCACTAAGTCCGCCCCCGCTGTGTATTCCATTATTGTCGGCTTGAGACTTGTTGTCCGCTTGATTCGGTTGGTGCGTTATGTTTTCTGGAGCCGTTTCGGCTTTTTTAACGCGCTTGAGACGCGACAGGATCACCAAAACCCAAAATAAAATCACCAACGTGCCTGCGCCGTAACCAAAGAAGCTCGTCACCAGGACCACGCTGCCGAGAATGGCGCTGATCATCAAAAAATCGAATGTTGAACGTTGAATGCGCATTGAAAATCCTTTGAACTTAAGTAGGGTTGGGGAATGGCGTTGTGATTTGATTAAGGCGTAATGCAACTTCAGACTTGTTGGTGAGCCGATAGGGTTGCGCTGCGGGAATCAGGATGACATCGCCGGGCACGACTGCAAACTGCGTTTCCCCCAGATTCATCAGCCCCGCACCCTGCAGGATCTGCCACACCATCAGCTCGCCCTCTGCGGTGCGCCCATCGGCTTGTTTGCCCGGTTGCAGTTCCACTTCCTGCAGGCCCAATGTCTTCATGCTTTTTTCCGCCGTGTTCTGGGGCAGCAAATACCGTGCTGTCAGGCCGTCTGCCTGCGTCACTGGCGGGCAATCGGCCCGGTGTTTGAGATAATATGCGCCCTGAATCGGTGTCCGGCGTTTTTGCCGTGCGGATTTTGTCATCAAAGTTGCTTGGCTATGCTCGACAGAGCCCCTGCTTTAAAGATACGTGTCACGGTATCCGGTAAAAATGCTGGCGGCAGATTATCATTTCTTGGAGAACGGTTTGACCATGAATTTACCCATGAATTTACCCAGGGACCCCGAAAACGAACCGTGTGATGCGCCAATGGACCGTTGGGCCATGTTTCTGGGGCAAACCGCCCCGATCGGCTGGGCACAAATCGAGCCATTTTTCGCACGTGGGCAGGTAATCCATGTAGGCAGTTCGCTTGATCTGGTCGAAGTGGCCGTCGCCGTGGCCGAGGACGATAAATCGCGCGTTGCAGACTGGATGAGCGCCGGTGATTTTGGTCTTTTGCCTATCGAGATCGCGCGTCACTGGGTGTCCGATACTGCCGACTTGTGGGGTGTGGTCGTCACGCCCTGGGTGCTGGTGCAGGATCGCTCGCCATCCGATAAACCAGCGTCTTGATTGTCGGTGTGCTAATTTCTCTCGAGTCATTTATTATTTGGCTAACTATTCGCAAGCAATCTATTTTCGAGGTGACCATTCATGAGTTCGAATTCCGTTTTGTTGCAACCGATAACCCTGGGTCAGATCAGTCTGGCGAACCGCATGGTGATGGCCCCGTTGACGCGCTGCCGCGCAGGCGAGGGCAACGTGCCCACCGATCTGATGGTTGAATATTATCGCCAGCGGGCGACCGCCGGGCTGATCATCAGTGAAGCGACGCAAATCATGCCGGAAGGTCAGGGTTATCCGAGCACGCCGGGTATTCACAGCCCCGAGCAGATCGCAGGCTGGAAAAAAGTGACTTCGGCCGTGCATGCAGCTGGCGGGAAGATGGTGTTGCAGTTGTGGCATGTCGGTCGTGTGTCACATTCGAGTTTTCAACCCGGCGGTGTGTTACCTGTTGCACCTTCTGCGATTGCCATTCCCGGTGAGGTGCGCAATGCGCAGTTTGAAAAAGTCCCTTATGAAACCCCGCGTGCACTGGATATTGCCGAATTGCCCGGCATTGTCGCGACCTATGCTCAAGCCGCCAAGAATGCGATTGAAGCGGGTTTCGACGGGGTGGAAATCCATGCTGCCAATGGGTATCTGCTCGATCAGTTCCTCCGGGATGGCAGTAATCATCGTAACGATATCTACGGCGGTTCGCTGGAAAATCGTTTCCGGCTGGTACGTGAAGTGGTCGAAGCGGTGACAGCGGCCGTGGGTGCCGATCGCACGGGGATTCGCATTTCACCGCTCCAGCCTGCCAATGGCATGAGCGACAGCAATCCTTGGGGCACGTTCTCCTATGTCGTCAAGCAACTGGCCGCTTATCCATTGGCCTATCTGCACATCGCGGGCATGGGCAGCGATCAACCGGGCGCTGCGGGGCCGTATTTCGACCTGAATGATCTGCGCCCGTTGTGGCCCGGGAAATTGATGGTCAACTACCACTACACGCAGGCCACGGCCGAGGCCGCCATTACCGAAGGACATGCCGATGTGGTGGCATTCGGCGTGCCCTTCATCGCCAATCCGGATCTCGTGCACCGTGTGCGTCTGGATGCACCCTGGAACGAAGCCGACGCCAACACGTTCTATGGCGGCGGCAGCAAGGGTTATACGGACTATCCCTTCTATTCGGGCTGAGTGTCCGCCTTCTGTGACCGGCATTCGGTCACGCAATCCATAAACGCCTGAGCCAGTCGATGGGTCGGGCGATTTTTTTGGGTAATCAAACCCAGTTGACGTTCAGGGGGCGCCCGTTCCGTGTTCGGTAATCGCGCCAAACCCGGATTCTGCAAGGTTTCGGGCAGCACGCCCCAACCGATGCCTGTGCCAACCAGAAGCGCGATCGAATCGAGTTGGTTCACTTCGATCACTGCCAGTGGCGTGATCTGCTGAGCGTTCAACCAGATATCGATGGCCTGACGCGTGCTGGTATGCGCTGCTGGCGCGATCATGGGCAGGTGTTGAGCCAGTTCGTGGAGCGTGGGCATCCGGTGCGCCGTATGACGCAATGCGACGAGTGGCACTAGTTTCTCCTGCCAGAGCGGTGTCGTCTCGACCGAGGAAGGGGCAATGTGACCCAGCGTGCCATACGCCAACCGGACCGATCCCTGGGCCACGGCGCCAATGGCCGCTTCGGAGTCCATGAATCGCAGATCCAGCAAGACATCCGGATAACGTCGACTGAAGGCTTCCAGTACGGTCGGCAACAAATGCAACCCGACATAATGACTCAGTGCAATCGCCAGCCGCCCGCGCAAAGGACGTGAACTGTCCAGCGTGACCGCCGAAAGATCGTCCATTGCCTGTCGCACCTGCCGGGCGGCGGGCAGAAACTGCGCGCCGAATTCCGTCAATACAACCTGTCTTGCCATCCGTTCGAACAGGGGGGCGCCCACCTGCGATTCGAGCAGGGCGACGCGCTTGCTCACGGCCGGTTGCGTCAGGTGGAGTTGCTGTGCTGCGGCCGAGAACGATCCAGTTTCCGCCACGCTCAAAAAGGCCAGAATGTGTTGATGATCGATATGGGCGGGATTCATGGGCTGTGCTTCTTTGATATAACCATCGGGAATAGATTATATGAAAAAATACTATTTTTGGTTTTATCTGGCTGCGGCTAAGCTCATCCGCACATTCGGTGCATACGCCCAAAGGAGCGACTCATGGCTGGCAAAACCCTTTACGACAAGATTTTTGATGAACACATCGTGCGCGAGCAGGAAGACGGCACGGTGCTTTTGTACATCGACCGACATCTGGTGCACGAAGTAACAAGCCCGCAGGCGTTCGAAGGCTTGAGACTGGCGAATCGCAAGCCGTGGCGCGTGGGTGCGATGCTGGCCGTGCCGGACCACAACGTACCGACCACGAACCGGCTGCGTGGCATCGATGATCTCGTTTCCCGTGAGCAGGTTGAAACGCTTGATCGCAACTGCACGGAATTCGGCGTGCAGGAATTCGCGATGAATGACAAGCGCCAAGGCATCGTGCACGTGATCGGGCCTGAAGAAGGTTTTACCTTGCCCGGCACGACGATTGTTTGCGGTGATTCGCACACCTCCACGCACGGCGCATTCGGCGCGCTGGCGTTCGGCATCGGCACGTCCGAGGTCGAGCATGTCATGGCGACGCAAACCCTGTTGCAAAAACGCGCCAAGACCATGCAGATCCGCGTGGATGGCCAGTTGGGCGCGGGCGTGACCGCCAAGGATGTCGTACTCGCTATTATCGGCAAGATCGGCACGGCGGGCGGTACGGGCTATGCCGTCGAGTTTGCCGGATCAGCCATCGAATCGCTGTCGATCGAAGGCCGCATGAGTGTGTGCAACATGGCGATCGAGGGCGGTGCGCGTGCGGGCATGGTCGCGGTGGACGAAAAGACCATCGAGTATTTCCGTGGCCGACCGTTCGCACCCCAGGGCGAGCTGTTTGAACAGGCAGCGGCTTACTGGCGCACACTCAAATCCGATCCCGATGCCGTGTTCGACAAGGTCGTGGTGCTGGATGCGGCCGAGATTGCACCGCAAGTCAGTTGGGGGACTTCACCGGAGATGGTCGTGCCCGTGTCGGCAACCGTGCCCGATCCGGCGAACGAAACCGATCCCGTCAAGGCGGACGGTATGCGCAAAGCACTGGCTTATATGGGTTTGACTGCCAATACCCCGATCGAACAGATCGCCATCGATAAAGTATTCATCGGCTCGTGCACCAATGCGCGGATCGAAGACTTGCGTGCGGCCGCGGCCGTGATCGGTGCGGGCAAGGTGGCTTCGAACGTCAAGCTTGCCATGGTCGTGCCGGGCTCCGGTCTCGTGCGGGAGCAGGCGGAAAAAGAAGGCCTGGACAAGATTTTCCTGAACGCCGGTTTTGAATGGCGGGAACCGGGCTGTTCGATGTGCCTGGCAATGAACGCCGATCGCCTGGAACCGGGTGAGCGTTGCGCGTCCACCAGTAATCGCAACTTTGAAGGACGCCAAGGGCAGGGTGGGCGCACGCATCTGGTCAGCCCGGCGATGGCTGCTGCCGCTGCGATAGCAGGCCATTTTGTCGACGTGCGCCAGATCAACTGAGCCGTCACCCGATCAAGTCCAAAACCTGATTTAATTCAAGGAAATATCATGCAAGCTTTGACCACCCACACCGGCATCGTCGCGCCGCTCGATCGGGCGAATGTCGATACCGATGCCATCATCCCCAAACAATATTTGAAATCGGTCAAACGAACCGGATTCGGGCCGAATGCCTTCGATGACTGGCGTTATCTTGAACCGGGCGAGCCGGGCATGGATCACAGCAAGCGAACGAAAAACCCGGATTTCATCCTGAATCAATCGCCGTATGATCAATCCACAATCCTGCTGGCGCGGAGGAACTTCGGTTGCGGTTCCTCGCGGGAGCACGCGGTGTGGGCGCTGACGGACTTCGGCTTTCGTGTTGTGATCGCGCCGTCCTTTGCCGATATCTTCTTCAACAACAGCTTCAAGACCGGCTTGTTGCCGATCGTACTGCCAGAAGATGTGGTCGACCAATTGTTCCGAGAGGTGGCGGTAGACAAAGGCTTTCAAATAACGGTTGATCTTGAAAAACAAAAGATCATCAAGCCCGATGGTTCGGTGATCCCGTTCGAGGTCGATGCCTTCCGTCGGCATTGCCTGCTCGAAGGGCTGGATGACATCGGTTTGACCTTGCAACACGCCGACGACATCCGCGCCTATGAGGCTAGGCGTCAGCAAACGGCACCGTGGTTGTTTCTCGATAAGTAAGTCCATTTTTTTACAGGGACGCTTTACTCGCCCTGTTGATTGATTGAGAAGAATTGAGGTTGATGATGCAGAAAAGTATTTTGGTGTTGCCCGGTGACGGGATTGGTCCGGAGATTACCGAGCAGGCCGTGCGGGTGCTTAAGGCCGTCACGAAAGGCTCGGATTTGACGCTTAATTTTGTGGATGGCCTGATCGGTGGTGCGGCTTACGATGCAGCCGGTCACCCCTTCCCCGAAGAAACCAGAAAAGCCGCGATGGCCGCCGATGCCGTGCTGCTCGGCGCGGTGGGTGGCCCGCAGTACGATAATCTCGATCGTCCGTTGCGACCGGAGCGCGGCCTGCTCGGTATTCGTTCAGCGATGGGGTTGTTCGCCAACCTGCGTCCGGCGATCCTGTATCCGCAACTGGCCGATAGCTCATCGTTGAAGCCGGAAGTTGTGGCTGGGCTGGATATTCTCATCGTGCGCGAATTGACCGGCGGCGTGTATTTCGGCCAGCCGCGCGGCATCCGCGAGGTGAATGGCCAGCGTGAAGGCTTCAACACCATGCATTACAATGAAGCGGAAATCGAGCGCATTGGCCGCATTGCGTTTGAAGCGGCGATGCAGCGCAACAAGAAGGTCTGCTCCGTGGACAAGGCCAACGTGCTGGAAACCTCCGAATTGTGGCGCGAAGTCATGATCCGCGTTTCCAAGGATTATCCGCAAGTCGAACTCACCCACATGTA
>NCKC01000045.1 GCA_002282715.1 Halothiobacillus sp. 15-55-196
GATTTGCTGTTCGCGCTGCGCGATCGGCATCAAACCTCGTTGGTTCTGGTAACGCACGATCCGGCCCTGGCGGCTCGATGTAATCGGGGCTATCGCTTACAGGGTGGCTTGCAGGGCGGAGAATTAACCCCATGGCAATAGCCGACCGACCGAAACCCGCATTCAAGTTAAGTATATTCTCTTTAATTTCATTGGCTTGGCGCGGATTATGGCGCGAACTGCGTAGCGGCGCGCTGATCACCATGTTTCTGGCGCTGTTGATTGCGGTGGCTGCGGTGACGGCGGTCGGGTTCTTCACCGATCGGGTGGACGCCGGTATGCGGGCGCAGGCCGCCGAGTTTCTGGCCGCCGATGGCCGGATCGAATCGCCGGACCCGCTGGCTGCATGGCAACAAAAAGCCCAGGCACTGGGCCTGACTACAACCCAAACTCTGGAATTTCCCACCGTTATTCTCGCCGGTGAACATACGCTGCTGGTGAGCCTGAAGGCGGTGGGTGCAGGTTATCCGCTGCGCGGCGCGCTGACCATTTCGACCCAGGGACAGACCCAGGGACAGACCCAGGGACAGAATCGGCAAATCCGGCAGGGGCCGGAGGAAGGCCGTGTCTGGCTGGCACCGCGGGCGCTGGCCTTGCTTGATCTTAACGTGGGTGATTCGGTACAGATCGGCCAGAAACAATTTACGGTTTCTGCCACGTTGCAGCGTGAGCCGGATGTGGGGAATTTTCTGGCGCAAGCGGCCCCGCGCGCCATGATCAACTTGGCGGATATCCCTGCCACCGGGCTTGTTACGCCTGCCAGCCGGGTTACGCACTATCTGTTGCTTGCGGTGCCGAGCGGCATGAGCCCCTCCGTGCTCAATACGCTGGCCAAATCGCTGCCTGCCGACTTGAGCATTGAAAGCCCGGAAAACAGCCAGCCTGCATTCAAGACGGCATTTGATCGTGCCGCCCGTTTCTTGGGTTTGGCAGCGATGGTGGCCATTTTATTGGCGGGTGCGGCCCTGATGCTTGCCGCGCAACAATACAATCGCTTGCAGCAAGATCCGGCCGCTTTGATGCGCGCATTCGGGGTGCAATCCCGCCAAATTCTCTATTTGTACACGTTGCGGCTGGTTTTTCTGGCCTTGCTGGCCGCGGTGCCCGGCATTGCGCTGGGCGGATTGGCTCAATTTGGCCTTTCTGCCTTGCTGGGCTCCCTGCTTGATTTTCAACTGCCGCCGCCCACATGGTTGCCCGTGGGGTTTGGCGTGAGCATTGCACTGGTCGCCTTGTTGGGATTTGCGCTGCCCTCGCTCATTCGCTTGCAGGATACGCCGCCGTTGCGGGTATTGAATCGACAACTTGCTGCCCCGCCAACAGCGGCGGTGTTGCTGTTCGGCGCCGGGCTGCTCGCCATTGGATTGCTGGTGTGGCTTCAGGCCCGCGATGCCTGGCTTACAACGTATGTGACCGGCGGGATGGTCATTAGCTTCGGTGCGTTCATCGGTATCGTGTGGCTGCTGTTACAGGCTTTAAGACGCTATCCCGCCCGAGGCGTGGCCCGTTTCGGGTTGGCTCGTCTGGCGCGGTCGCCCTGGGCCAGCGCGATGCAGATTGCGGCTTTGACCTTGGGATTAACCGCCTTGCTCCTGCTGGGTGTGGTGCGTGGTGATCTGGTATCGACCTGGCAAAATCAAATTCCGAACGATGCGCCCAATTTTTTTGCCATCAACATTCAGCCAGACCAGGTGCCTGAGTTAACCCGATTTTTTAAGACGAACCATATCGAGGATGCCGGGCTTGTCGCCATGCACCGCGCCCGCTGGACGACATTCAACGGCAAGGCCGTAAACGCCGACCAATTCACGGGGCAAGCCAAGCGACTGGCGGAACGGGAATTCAATTTATCGGTCATGCCCGAGCATCTGTCCGCCGATAACAAGATTGTGGCAGGCTCCTGGCAGCCGGATGCACCGGATGCGGGCTGGTCGGTCGAGCAGGGCATTGCCAAAACGCTGCATTGGCAGCTGGGCGATGAGCTTACGTTTCTGGTGAACGGCGCGCCCGTGACCGCCGCCATTACCAGCATTCGAAAGGTCGACTGGAATTCAATGCGGCCCAATTTTTTCGTGCTGGGTAGCGCCGGCCTGCTGCCGCGCCAATCGGCGCAGTTCATCACGAGCTTTTTTCTGCCAAGCCCCAATGTAGAACAACAAAAGGCGCTTTTGCGGGCGTTCCCAACGCTCACGTTATTTGATCTGAACCAGATTCTCAATGAGGTGCGCACGCTGATTCTTCGGGCGAGCCAGGCCGTGCAATATGTGTTTTTATTCACCCTGTTGGCGGGCTTGGTGGTGTTGCTCAGTGCCTTTGCTGCCGGGGAGGCGGAACGCATCCGGGAAACCGCCGTGCTGCGCGTGCTGGGCGCAAGCCACCGGCAAATCATGAACAGCCTGTGGTTTGAATTTATCCTGATCGGCCTGCTGGCCGGGCTTTTGGCCTCGATTGCCGCCGCTGGGCTGGGCGCCTTGCTGGCGTTGAAACTGTTTGATTTACCTTGGGTACTGGATTGGCACATTCCGTTGTATGGCCTCGCGGCGGGCGTGCTTCTCGCGGCGTTGTTTGTACCTTATCTTGGGCGGCGCGTACTTGCGTTGCCACCGGCGCGATCGCTGCGGGGCTAACGCGCTCGGAGCGGGTGACTCAAATTACGCAAGGGTCAGCACCACCGGTGCGTGGTCAGAGGGTCGCTCCCAGCCTCTGGGTTCTTTATCGACATGGCAGGCGATGGCTTTTGCCTGAACGGCCGGGCTGACCAGGATGTGGTCGATCCGCAGGCCGTGGTTTCTGCGATAGCCGCCACCACGGTAGTCCCACCAGGTAAAGTTACCTTCCTCGCTTGAAAATCGATTCAGCGCATCGGTAAATCCCATTTCCAAGAATCGATTGAAGTGGTCCCGTTCGGGCTGGCTACATAGCACGGCATCTTTGAACCGCTCGGGGTCATACACGTCCGCGTCGGTTGGGGCGATATTGAAATCGCCCATCACCACAAGGTTGGAGTGCTGCGCCATTTCTGCCGCCAACCACTTGGAAAACACTTCGAGCCAGTTGAGTTTATAGCGGTATTTTTCGGATTCGATGGACTCGCCATTAACGACATAGGCGTTGATTACCCGCAAATCCCCGAATGTGGCGGCAATCACGCGCCGTTGCGGATCTTCCAGGCCCGGGATGTCGTAAACTACATCCGAGGGTTCGCCTAATGCGCTCTGATAAACAAGCGCGACACCGTTATAGGTTTTCTGGCCGTTGAGTAGGATTTGGTAGCCCAGTGCTGTAAATTCGCTGCCATCAATGGCTTCATTGATTTGTTTTAATTCCTGCAAACCCAAAATGGTAGGTTGCTGCTGCGCCAGCCAGATGAGCACCTGTGGTTTGCGCACATTCAGGGAGTTGACATTCCAAGTTGCGATTTTCATGGGTGATACGCTTTGATTTCGTTCGGTTTTGGTTGGTTTAGGCAAGTGTAATTGTTTTTTAGGGGAACCGGGGTTGATTGGGTAAATCCACCCTGACCCGAATGCCATTAAGTTAAGAAGAATACGATCATATAAGGGAAGCTCGAAAAACTCGTCATTCCCGCGTAGGCGGGAATCCAGCGCCTTGATTTTTCTGGGTTCCCGCTTTCGCGGGAACGACGAATCACGGGTATTTTAAGGCGCCTATAAGAAGGTCGTCATTCTGAACGCGGGGCTGACAGCAGCCCGCGAAGTCGCAGAATCTATGGTTTGTTTCTAGACCCTGCGACTACGCACAGGGTGACAAGTCCCTCAACTTAATGGCATTGCCCCTACCCCTTTTGCAAAAGGGTTTGAGTTAGTGGCTTTGCCAAAGACTGGAGCGGGTTTTTGAGTTTCGCCTCCCCTGTGAAAAAGGGGGAATGAGGGGGATTTGCAAAAAGCTGGGAGTAGGTGGCTCGGCCAGAGATCGGAGCTGGTTTAAGGCCGGATATAATACGCGGACACCCAGAAGAAAAACGCCAGAACGCTGCCCGCCCACAGCAGATAACCCCAGCGGCGAAACCGTTTGGCCAGCACGGTTTGATCATCGGCCGAGATGATATAAGGGCGCCTGCTTTGAGGGTTGGCGCTCATCAGGTGTGTTTGCTGAGGACGTTCCAGTTCCCGTACCTGCTGCGCCTGTATTTGCTGGCGCGCGACTTCCCGCGCCTGTTCCCACTCTTTGGAATCGATGGCGCCATTGCGATCCAGATCGAATGCGTCCATCTTTTGCGGATCGTTTTTCCACGCTCTGAGCAGCGAGGCGACCGATTCGTTTTCAACCACATAAGGATCGTGGGTAATGGTTTTGAACCAGCCCAGAACGTACAGGTTGCGATGCGGCAGCAGGAGTTTTTCGGTGTAGCGGTAATCGCCGAAAAATTGCCCGCCCACGCTGTTGGTCAAGCCGCTGGGTCGTTCGGTATTGCCATACCACTGGCGTCGCAGGTTGGGGCGAATGCTGGCCGATTCGGGATCAACCAGGCATTCGCCGGTATCATCTTCTACTGCTATCAGGTTGTCGCTTTCATGCTGATAAATGCGCCGCCAGTCAGAACGCTTGGATTCACCGAAGCTTTGCTCTCGGTGTTCCACAGATACCCAGTACCAGACACATGCCGTGCCGGTCAGTGGCGAGACAAGTGGCGAGGCATCGATATTTTTGGTGATGCCTTCAATCTCAATATAACCTTGATGTGCCGAGACAATTTTCGATGTGGGCGTATTGATGATCCAGTAGGTGCGGCGAATAAACCAGATGCCCGCCACCAAGGTGATCAGGGTCAGCAGAAGCAACCCGAACAACAGAAAATGATAGCCGTTGTCGTCAAGGGAACCCACCCAGTGGGCGTACCAAGTCATGGGCACCTAATCAAACCAATCCCGTTTATTGATTGAACAGCGTCTTGAGATCGACATCCTTGATTTCATCTTCGCGAAAGGTCAGCAACTTGAACGGACGAAAACGGAATAACTGGGCGATCAGCACCTCGGGGAATTGTTCGATGCGCACATTGTTGATGTTTACGGATGCGTTATAGAACTCACGCCGATCTGCAATCATGTTCTCCAGACCGGAGATGCGTTGCTGCAAGTGCTGGAAGCTCGTGTTGGCCTTGAGATCAGGATAAGCCTCGGCCACCGCGTAAAAATCCATCAACCCGGCGCGCAACTGGCCTTCGGCCATGCCCAGCGCGTCGATATCGCCGCGATCCTGTGCGCCACGCACGGCAGAGCGGGCCCGCATGACTTTCTCCAGCGTTTCCTGCTCGTACTTCATGTACTGCTTGGCGGTTTCGACCAGTTTAGGCAACTCATCGTGCCGCTGCTTGAGCAACACATCAATATTCGACCAGGCCTGTGACACGTTGTGCTTCAGCACCACGAGGCCGTTATACATGATGATCGCCCAAATCACGATCACGGCAACCAAAAACAATAAAACCGAAAGTGTGACGCCCATGATGCCTGCCCCTTAATCCCTAAATTATGCTTCTGTAACCCTCGAATGTTTCTTCGAGGTGAATTTGTACCGATCTTGCTATTCGCGCCGAAACCCGTCACAAAAAAACCCGACCAATCCGGCCGGGTTAATTTCTTTTTCACTCCGCGGCTCTGTCGCGGATCGATCTTATCAGATATCGATGTTGACAGCGGACAAGGCAAATTTCTCAATGAAATCACGGCGAGGCTCAACCAGATCACCCATCAGAATCGTGAAGATTTCATCCGAGGCAATGGCATCCTCGATGCGCACTTGCAGCAGGCGACGGGTTTCAGGGTTCATGGTGGTTTCCCACAACTGATCCGGGTTCATCTCGCCCAGACCTTTGTAGCGCTGAATGCCGAGGCCGCGCCGCCCTTCCTGCATCAGCCAGTCAATCGCCTGCTCGAAATGCGTGATCGGCGCGCTCTTTTCGCCACGCAATACGCGCGCGTCTTCGCCAATCAAACCGTCAAGCTGGGTAGCCAACTCGCCCAACACGCGATAATCAGCGGTCGAGAAGAAACCGGCGGGCAAGAATGTTTCATGTGAAACACCGTGCTGACTGCGCGTAATTTGAATCCCTGCGATGCCTTCCTGTGTACGCGCAAACTGGGCTGAGTAATGCACGCCTGCGTCGGCAAACTGGTTCATGGATTCGGTAAAGCGATTAAGCCAGACTTCGAATAGCGCGCTGTCTTCGACAATTTCCGCTGCTGTCATTGGTGGCAAATGCAACACGGCCTTCAGTGCCGCCGGGTCATACCGATGCGACAGGCGATCGATCACCGCCTGAGCAACCAGATACTCACGTGCCATGGATTCCAGCGCGGGGCCGGAAATCAGCGGCGCTTCAGCGTTGACCTGAAGCGCGGCACCATCGACGGCCAATTGCAGCAGATACTGGTTCAGCGCCAGATCATCCTTGAGGTACTGCTCCTGCTTGCCCTTTTTGACCTTGTACAACGGCGGCTGGGCAATATAAATATGCCCGCGCTCGACGAGTTCTTTCATCTGGCGATAGAAGAACGTCAGCAGGAGGGTGCGAATATGACTGCCATCGACGTCTGCATCGGTCATGATGATGATGCGGTGGTAGCGCAGTTTGTCCGGGTTGAAGTCCTCCCGGCCGATGCCGCAGCCGAGCGCGGTGATCAGGGTGCCGACTTCGGCTGATGAGAGCATTTTATCGAAACGTGCTTTTTCAACATTCAGAATCTTGCCTTTGAGCGGCAAAATCGCCTGTGTACGGCGATCCCGGCCTTGCTTGGCCGAACCGCCCGCCGAGTCACCTTCCACCAGATAAATTTCGGACAACGCCGGGTCCTTTTCCTGGCAATCGGCGAGCTTGCCGGGCAAGCCGGCGATATCGAGCGCACCCTTGCGACGCGTCATTTCACGCGCGCGACGCGCCGCCTCGCGGGCACGGGCCGCTTCGATGATCTTGTTGGTGATGAGTTGGGCTTCTTGCGGATTTTCTTCCAGAAACTCAGCCAACCGCTCGGAAGTCAGCGATTCAACCGCTGATTTAACCTCGGAGGACACCAGCTTTTCTTTGGTTTGCGAGGAGAACTTGGGATCGGGTACTTTCACCGAGATCACCGCGACCAGGCCTTCGCGCCAGTCTTCACCCGAGGTGGAAACCTTGGCTTTTTTCAGAATGCCGGAACGATCCATATAGTCGTTCAGCGTGCGCGTCAATGCCGCCCGGAAGCCCGTCAAATGCGTGCCGCCATCGCGTTGCGGAATGTTATTGGTGTAGCAGAACAGGTTTTCCTGATAGGAATCGTTCCACTGCAAGGCCAGTTCGACCAGTACCGAATCCTTCTGCCCCGAAAAACTCAAAACATTCTTGTGAATAACGGTTTTGCCCTTGTTCAGATGCTCCACGAAGGCACGAATACCGCCTTCGTAGTAGAACGTATCGGAACGGCCCGAGATTTCGTCGTTCAGGAACACCCGAATGCCGGAATTGAGAAAGGATAGCTCGCGCAGGCGCTTGGCCAGAATGTCGTAGTGGAAAACGACATCCGAGAAAATGGTCGGGCTGGGCAGAAACCGGATCGAGGTACCGGATTTGTCCGTCGTACCAACTTCGGCCAGAGGGGCTTGTGGCACACCCAGACGATACGACTGGTGATACGCATGGCCGCCACGATAGATATCAAGAACCAACTCATCGGACAGCGCGTTCACCACCGAAACGCCCACGCCGTGCAAGCCGCCGGATACCTTGTAGCTGTTCTGGTCGAATTTGCCGCCCGCATGCAGCACGGTCATGATGACTTCCGCCGCCGAAACACCTTCTTCGGCGTGGATGTCTACCGGAATACCCCGGCCATTATCCGTTACCGAAATCGAGCCATCGGTGTGCATGGTGACGGTGACGGTATCGCAATGCCCGGCCAGCGCCTCATCGACCGCGTTATCCACCACCTCGAACACCATGTGGTGCAGGCCGCTGCCGTCGTCCGTGTCGCCGATATACATACCGGGGCGCTTGCGAACGGCATCCAGTCCCTTGAGGACTTTGATACTGGTTGAGTCGTAGCCAGAGCTTTGGTCAGCATTTTGGCTCGCGTCGTTTGGGGTGTTATCGCTCATGAGGGGGTTTCCAGGTACGCAGAAAAATGGGCTGAAAATGGGGCGAGCAAGCCGATATCGGCACATTGCAAGCCTGAACGGCCCAAACCAAGACAATCAGTGAATTATACCACGGCTGAGATTTGCCCGGCATCCAGCCTGAAAACCGCATCGAAGGGGAAATCGATCTGCTGTCGATCGATTGCGGAAATAAAGACCTGATGCCCCATATTCGACAAATAGTTCAACAGGGCAGAAAAATGACGGACATCGAACTCCGACATGAAATCGTCGAATAACAATACGGCCCGCTTGCCGCGCTGCGCCTGCCATATCTGTGCCGTGGCCAGCGTCAATGCCGCGGTAAACAACTTGATTTGCCCACGAGAGGCGGAGGACTTGAACGAGTAGTCGTTCAGTGTGAACAGAATATCCGCTCGTTGCGGGCCGATCAGGGTCTGACCCATTTCACGATCCCGCTCGCGGTTGCGGGCAAGTGCTTCAGATAAATCCAAGCCGGATTTGTGCCCGGGGTGGAACTGAATATCCACGGACAAATGGGGCGCCAAGGCCTCGAAGACCTGGGGCAACGCCGATTTGAGCAAATCGAGCGCAGCCACCCGTTGCTCGTTGAGCCGCTCGCCAAATTGCACGAACAATGGATCCCAGGTATCGGTCGATTGCCCCGTGCGCAATGCGGCATTGCGCTGCTTGAGCACGCGCGCAAATTGGGCGTATACGGGCACGAAATCGGCAAACAGATAAAACGCCATGCGATCGATGAACTTGCGGCGAAACTCTGGCCCGGCCAAAACCAGATCGTCCGATTGCGCATGTAGTGCCAACACGGGCAGGTGCGCTACAAACAAACTGGCCCGCGGCACCTCTTCCCGCCCCAATCGCAAACGAAACTGATCCTTGCAGCGCTCAAGTGCCATGAAAAAATCATGATCGTCCTGATGCACACCCGCGCGCACCACCGCGCATCCCCGATCACGATCCGGGTTACGAGCGATCAGATCATTATGCGTTTGCGTCCGAAAGGATTTGAGCGTGCTGAGATAGTAAATGGCCTCAAGCACACTCGTTTTACCGGCGCCATTATCACCCACCAGAAGATTGAACCCCGCAGAAAGCGGGCAGTCGGTCATCGTCAGGTTTCTAAAATGGCTAATCGAGAGGGACGTAAGATGGGTCAAAGCTTCATTGGCATGAGAACATACTTGCTATCGATATCGCCGGTCATAACGGGTTTGATCAGCACGCTGGACTCGGGGGCTTCGAGTTCCATGCAGACTTCCTCGGATTCGATAACCGCCAGAATATTCAAAAGGTAGTTGATATTGAACGATATTTTCAGGTTGCCCGAGTCGTAGCCGACGGACATGGTTTCCTTGGACGATTCATGTTCCGCGTTGCTAGATTCGATCATCAAGCGCCCGGGGCTCAGGTGGAAATACGCCCCCGAGAACCGTTCGTTGGACAAGATGCTGGCGCGCTGCAACACCTGTTTGAGCTCCGTTTTCGACACGATCAGTATCTTGCTGTTCGCCTGCGGTATCACGCGCGCGTAGTCCGGATATTTACCGTCGATCAATTTACTGATCAGGTAATTTTCACCGATCAGAAGTTCGATCTGGTTATCGCGGAACGCGAGCGAAACCTCGTTGTCGCTATCGCGATCCAGTGCCTTGAGCATTTCCGAAACCATTTTTCGCGGCACGATGACCTGACGGTTGTTCTCCGTCAGTCGTTCATCGCTCAGATGGGCATAAGCCAGACGATGACCGTCCGTGGCGACCGCTGTCATTTGTCCGGGTTTGACTTCAAGCAACAGGCCATTGAGAAAGTAGCGGACATCCTGCTGCGCCATCGAAAACTGGGTTTTATCGATCAGTGCATAGAGATTCTTTTGGGTGATGGATACGGTCGATTGGGTCGCGGCATCGATGGTCATTTGCGGGAAGCTTTCTGCCTCGATCGAGGCCAGGCGGAACACGCCAGTGCCGATATCGATTTCCAGCCAGCCATCGGTTTGCCTCAAGGCGATCTTGGCGTCCTGCGATGCGGATTTGACGATGTCAGCGAGTTTACGGGCATTGACCGTGGTTGCCCCCGGGGCGTGCATCTGAACGTCAACAGAGGTACGCAGTTGAATTTCCAGGTCCGTCGCCACCAGTGTCAGGCGACCGTCGGCCACTTCGAGCAGCAGGTTGCTCAAAATCTGCATGGTCTGGCGTTTTTCGACCCCGCCGATCACCTGATTGATGGCACTGCTGAATCGATCTCGATCAACGGCAAACTGCATGCGGGGAAGGCCCCGATCAGGGAAAGTCCGACGCATCTTATATATTTAATGTGTGTCTCAACAAGTTGTAATCGTCACTGAGCTTGGGCTCGATCTCGCGCAATTCTTCGATTTTCTTGCAGGCATGGATCACCGTGGTGTGATCCCGCCCGCCAAAGGCCTCACCAATTTCCGGCAGGCTATGGTTCGTGAGTTCCTTCGCCAGACTCATCGCCACCTGCCGCGGACGGGCGATGGAACGGGAACGACGGGTCCCGGTCAGATCGGTCAACTTAAGGTTGTAGTATTTCGCCACCGTGCGCTGGATATTTTCAAGCGTAATCAATTTCGCCTGCGCTGCGATTTGGTCTTTGAGCGCTTCCTTGGTCGATTCCACCGTAATGGGGCGCCCCGTAAACTGTGCGGTCGCAATCACGCGCCGTAACGCACCTTCGAGTTCGCGAATGTTCGCCCGGACGCGTTTGGCGATAAAAAAGGCCACATCGGTACTAAGCGAGATTTGCGACTGCTCGGCCTTGCTCTGCAAGATCGCTACGCGCGTTTCCAGATCGGGCGGCTCGACCGCCACGGTCAACCCCCATCCAAAACGGGATTTCAAGCGCTCTTCGAGGCCTTCGATTTCCTTGGGATAGCGATCGCAGGTCATGATGATCTGCTGACCCTGCTCGATCAGTGCATTGAATGTGTGAAAGAACTCTTCCTGACTGCGATTTTTCCCTGCGAAGAACTGAATGTCGTCAATCAACAAGGCATTCACCGAACGATAGAAATTCTTGAATTCCTCGATCGTGTTGTTCTTGATGGAACCGACCATCTGCTGCACATAACGCTCACTGTGCAGATAGACCACCCTGGCATCGGGCGAACGCTCCAGAATCGCGTTACCGACGGCCTGCATCAAGTGGGTTTTACCCAGCCCCACGCCACCGTAGATAAAAAGCGGGTTATACCCCACGCCCGGATTCTGGGCGACCTGCTGCGAGGCCGCGCGCGCCAACTGGTTCGATTTCCCTTCGACGAAATTATCGAAATTGAATTTTTTGTTGATGTGACTGACGAATTCCTTGGAACCGGTATCTGATTCGGCCAAATCCACAGGCTGCTCGACTCGCGCCGCATCGCCCGAGGGCGATGTGCCGGAATTCGATGACAGGGTTGCGGCTGAAGGCACATCGACAGGCTGCTCGGAAGGCACGCTGCCCACTTGCAGACCAAGCTGCAAATCCGGACGTTCGAGCAGGATCTGCGCCTGTTCGAGGATTTTCGACTTGTATTGCTGCGCGACCATGTCCATGACAAAACGATTCGGCGCCCACAGGATCAGATGATTTTCCGTCTTCAACTCTGCTTGCAACGGTCTGATCCACATATTGATCTGCTGAACGGTCAGATCTTCGGACAACCGATCAATGCATTGCTGCCACAGTTCTGATGTGATGGTCGACATAGGGGGTAAAACGAGCCTGCAGGAAAGAGGGCAGTGTACCATCGACCCTGAGCGAATCGCAGTATCCACTGAACAAGAATTTAGACCGCATTACCTCAAAACACATGCAATGAAAATCAACGGAACCCTTTGGTTCAAAGCACATTATTAATTGACAACACAGCGTTTTTTCAGTTTAATGCTCGGCCTTTTGGCTTGTGTTGCTTTCTCGAGCAGGTAGCGTCGCGTAGCTGAGTCTTCGCCGACAAACGGAGACGAACATGGGCCCGGCCACACAAGCAGATAAATTTACAGGAATTTTTCGCCATGAAAAGAACATACCAGCCCAGTATTATTCATCGTGCCCGCACACACGGTTTCCGTGCTCGAATGGCTACCCGTGGTGGCCGCGCGGTCATCAACGCCCGTCGCGCCAAAGGCCGTAAGCGTTTAGCCGTTTAATCGAAAATTTCGATTCACCGAACCATGATGGCCTCGCCAAAACGGTTTGGTTTTCCTGTTGATGTTCGCCTGCGTCGCCCTCACGAGTACAAGCGAACACTCACGTCGGGTAAGCGCGTTCATTGCGAACTGCTGATGGCGGTGGTCACCCCGAACCCGACCAGCTCTCCACGGTTGGGTCTGGCCATCGCCAAGCGTCAAGTGCGTTTGGCGCATGAACGTAACCGGGTCAAACGAATCGCTCGTGAACATTTTCGTCGTCATCTGGCCGACTGGCCATCGTTTGATTGTGTCGTCATGGCCAAAGCCGGTATCGAAAGCGTATCCAACCGCGAATTACAGATCATGATGAAACAGCTATTCGACAAGGTGGCCGCGCGATGCGTTGGCTCCTGATTCGGCTGGTCCGGTTTTATCAGATTTTCATCAGCCCGTTTCTCCCGCCGAGCTGCCGATTCGAGCCGACCTGTTCCCAGTATGCGATCGAGGCCATTCAAACCCATGGCGCGCTTAAGGGCGGCTGGATGGCGTTGAGGCGCATCGGGCGCTGCAATCCATTTTGCGAAGGCGGGTTCGATCCTGTACCTGAAGCCAAATCCGGATCAAGAGTCAGCACGCCACGCAGATGTCACGATCATCCTGTAAACTACGGCACGCCTGATGCCGACAAGGAACCGATGCCGGTTTCATCTGTCGATCATTCCCCGGAAGACGCGGATCATTGCGCACGCCCAAGTAAAAAGAACCCGGGGCATAACGTTACCAACCCACCTAATTGATTGAGTCTTAAAGATGGATAATCGCCGCCTGATTTTGGTCGTTGCTCTTGGTTTTGTTTTGATCTCGCTCTGGCAAGCCTGGACGCGCGACCAATCGCAATCAGCCCAACAGGCGGCGGCCACCACACAGAATGCGGCCATTCCAGGTAGCCCGGCAGAATCAACTGCCGCCAAAGACATACCGGCAACTGTGGCACCTGCAGCCAGCGGCCAGACTCAAGGCGCCGTACCCGGTACCCCGGAGGCTAAATCCAGCGCCAGCAATAATGCGCAAACCATTACCGTCAAAACCGACGTACTGGCGCTGAAAATCAGCCTGCAAGGCGGCGTGATCAATGAAGCGGATCTGCTCAAATATCCTCAGGAACAGGACAAGGCCGACCCCGTTCGATTACTGACGGACAGTAATGGCTTCGTCTATGTGGCGCAATCCGGTTTGGTCGGCGCGAAGGGTGCACCGGCGCCGGACCACTACGCCCAATACACCGCCCCGCAAATGGAATATACGCTGACGCCGGGGGAAAATGAGTTACGCATTCCGCTTTCCTGGGAAAAGGACGGCATCAAGATCACCAAGTGGATCATCGTCAAACGCGGTGATTACACGGTTCGGGTCGAATACAAGATCGAAAACACCAGCCAGACACCTTGGGCCGCAAGCCAATATCGTCAGTTGACGCGGCTGGGCACCACGCCCGGTACGCAACTGGTACACACCTACACCGGCACGGTTTACGCGGGTGATGTACCCGGCACGAAAGATCGCTTGGCCTATGAAAAGATTCCGTTCGAGGAAATGCTGAAAACCAAGCTTTCGAAGGATTTGAGCAATGGCTGGGTGGCCATCATCCAGCACTACTTCATGAGTGCCTGGGTGCCGAGTGATCGCCAGCAGGTCAACCATTTCTACACGCTCGTGTCGGAAAAGAACAATCAGACCCTGTACACCATCGGCATGAGCTCGCCGGTCACGACCATTCCGGCCGGTGGCTCGGGTGAATTGTCGTCCACGCTTTATGTCGGCCCGAAGATTCAGTCGAATCTCGCTCCGCTCGCACAAGGCCTGAATCTGACGATCGATTTCGGTATTTTCACCGTCATTGCCGATCCGATCTTCTGGCTGCTCAAGTTCTTCCACGAATGGGTCGGCAACTGGGGCTGGTCGATCGTGCTGGTGACGCTGGTGATCAAGCTCTTCTTCCTCTGGCCTTCTGCCATCAGCTATCGCTCCATGGCGAAAATGCGTGCCGTCACGCCGAAAATGAAGGCGCTCAAGGAAAAATTCGGCGAAGACAGGCAAAAGCTTTCTCAGGAAATGATGAAGCTCTACCAGCGGGAGAAAATCAATCCGCTGGGTGGTTGTCTGCCCATCGTGATTCAGATTCCGGTCTTCATTTCACTGTACTGGGTATTGGCCGAATCGGTTGAATTGCGCCAGGCTCCGTGGATTTTGTGGATTCATGACCTGTCGCAGAAGGATCCGTATTTCGTGCTGCCGTTGCTCATGGGTATTTCCATGTTCATCCAGCAAAAACTCAACCCGGCGCCGGTCGATCCGATGCAACAGAAAATCTTTGCCTGGTTACCGGTCATCTTTACCGTCTTCTTCTCGTTCTTCCCGGCAGGTCTGGTGCTGTACTGGTTCGTGAACAACCTGCTCTCCATTGCGCAGCAGTACCTCATCACGCGCAAAATCGAGAAGCAGATGGCACTGATCAAGTCCGAGTAACGCCGCAGGCGTGCTCATGCATTCGCCACAGGACACCATTGCCGCCATTGCCACTGCTCCCGGACGTGGCGGTGTCGGCATCATTCGTTTATCCGGCACACAAGCGCACGCGATTGCCGAACGAATCGTCACGACCTTGCCACCCATTCGCTATGCGCGGCACGTCCCATTCAAACACCCCGATACCGGGGCGCATATCGATGACGGGCTTTGCCTCGTATTTTCGTCGCCGCATTCATACACCGGCGAAGATGTGGTCGAGTTGCAAGGCCACGGTGGCCCGGTCGTACTCGATCATCTGCTGCAACTGATACTGCAACTGGGCGCGCGACTGGCCCGTCCGGGTGAATTCACCGAGCGCGCCTTTCTCAATGGACGAATGGATCTGGCCCAGGCAGAAGCCGTCGCCGATTTGATCGATGCGGGCAGTCAGGCCGCCGCACAGGCAGCAAGTCAGGCCCTGCAAGGCGTGTTTTCCGAACGGGTTCATCGCGTCACACGGCAACTGATTGCATTGCGCATGTACATCGAATCGGCCCTTGATTTTCCCGAAGAAGAAATTGATTTTCTCTCCGACGCCCGGCTCATTGCCCAATCTGAGCAACTGGTCGATGACATCGGCGAGCTATTATCTGAAACACAGCAAGGCGTACTTCTGCGCGAGGGCATGCGCGTGGCGATCGTCGGCCAGCCTAATGCCGGAAAATCGAGTCTGCTGAATCAATTGGCCGGAGATGATCGTGCCATCGTGACCGACATTCCCGGTACCACGCGCGATGTATTGCGTGCCGAAATTCAGATCGATGGCCTGCCCGTCCATATCATCGACACCGCCGGTTTGCGTGACAGTGACGACCCGATCGAGCGTGAAGGCATTCGCCGCGCCTGGCTGGAAGTGGAACAGGCCGATGCGGTGCTGTTTCTCCAGGACGACCACCGCAACAACCCGGATGAGGATGAAAAGATCCGGACCATGCTGCCGAGCAAGCACACGATCGAGGTCTTCAACAAAATCGACCTGACCGGTCGTCCAGCCGGATTCGATCAGGAAAAAACCCATTTGGGCATCAGTGCGAAAACCGGCGCGGGCATCAAGGAACTCCGCGCGCATCTCAAACAAATCATGGGCTATCAGTCCACGGAAGGCGGGCAGTTCATTGCCCGAAGAAGACACCTGGATGCTTTGCTCAGTGCGCAAAAAGAAATCATTTCTGCCCACGATGCGTTGGCTACCCAATCCGCCGGAGAACTGGCGGCAGAATCGCTCCGTCGAGCCCAACTGGCCCTGGATGAAATCACCGGCAAGTTCACCGCGAATGATCTGCTCGGTGAAATTTTCAGCAGTTTCTGCATTGGAAAATAAAAAACGGTCCTCAGGCAAGAGGGTTTGATCGCTGAGATGATTGCAACACCGGCTCGCGACAACCCATTGATGGTCAGTGAGATCGGACCCTCAATCTTACATATTCAGAAAGGTATCCTTGACCAGTTTGATCATATTGTGATTTACCTTGCTGTTATCCACGATGCAGACGAGATTCCCCCATCCGTATACCGAAAATTTCGGACCATGCACGGCCCATCCATTCACGATCGCCCATTGCCTGGATGGGGTCAGCATCGCGAACTGGTCAATCAGTCCCTGCAATAACCGCATGTAATCATTGGCAAAGCGAGACAGGCGCTGGGCTTCTTCCAGCGGCAACTCCCCAAGCATCGTCATGGGCGCAGGTTTCACTCCTTCAGCAAATACGACGACTGCCATCACGCCATCTATTTTTTTCAGTTGATTAATCATGATCCCTCCTCAGTCCGCGAGTGCCTCGAAGGCCTTGTCGTAGTCCGCATGTTGGTTAATGAGCACAATCGCCTTGTTGCCGCGGGCGACCACGGAAACATCGAGGCAGACAAACGTAAATCCTTCGACGGGATTAAAACCTTTCAGCTCGCTGGACTTTTCCCAGCCAGCGGCCTGCATGTTGCTGATCGCTAGATTGGCCACGCAAATATGCGCGAGCATTTCCAAGGTTGATTCGTCCAGTTCATGATTCCCCGGTTTGATATCGGAATCAAGAAGCTGACCGGACGGTGAAAAGGTAAAGCCTGCGACAGCGCCGGGCACTTGGGTCAATTCATTGGTTGTGGCCATGATGGTCCTCCGTGATGGATACTTATCTGAAGGTATGTTGACGGCTTGGACACTCATTCAAGTCATCCATCCGATCATGCGATTAAATTAAATGGTTTGGTGCTTCGCTGGTTTCGTTCAGCATGAAATGCAATATGGCGCTCAGAGAGCCATCAATGTTGTTAAGAATGCAAAATGAATCTGAAACGACGCAGATGGATTTTTGGGAACCCCGAACAACCCACCCATTCGCTGAGTGCAATCCGCAATGTTCTTGATTCGGTTTGTACGCGGTGAGCGCCTCCAGCATATTGCCTTGCATATGCACCATTCTAAGGTTGGCGTAACACATGGCCGCAAGTCGCTGAGCTTCTGTGTTAGAAAGAGATCCCATGTAATCTCTTATCTCGCCCTTGTAAGTGAAATACCCCGCAGCTATAACGCCCGGCATTTTCATGAGTTTGCCAATGTAACGCATGTCCTTTACTCCCATGGGTGCGGCTTATCACAGTTGCATATTATCCAAGCAATAAATAATTGCATATCAAATATATTAAATACACTACCTATTTTGCTTATGATGCTCTAATTATTCCAAGGCTGCCTCAGATTCCCATAAAAGCACTAATAAACTAAACAAATTATTGATTTTAATATTTTTTATACGGCTGGCATGGGCTGCCCGGGTTCTTCGCTAACCTTAACTTTTCACAAAAGGGAACCACTTAATCGAATCACTCCATACACGAGTGCGCCTGCGACACTAGGAGCGAAAAAAGAATTAAGGCCGAAGAGTGCCGTAATGGTCTTTTGATGCAATCGTCGCAAAGTATGCTTTATAAGTAATTAATTAAATTACAA
>NCKC01000046.1 GCA_002282715.1 Halothiobacillus sp. 15-55-196
CAGCGCTTGCGCCGCCATCACATACACCACGGTGAGCATGGGGTTGGGTACGGTCAGCATCAGCAGGGCGACAATCTGCATGGCCGTGCCGACCTGCATCGTTCGGTTGAGCCCGATACGCGCGCCGAGCCAGCCGCCGACAAAGTTCGTCACGATGCCGAACACTTCATAAAAAATGAACAGCATCGCGATGGCGAAGGGCGAATACCCCATCTGATAGAAGTGCAGCACCACCAACATGCGGATCGCGCCATCGGTGATGGTGAACGCCCAGTAATTGCCGGTGATGATGAGGTAGTTGCGCAGGGCAGCAGTCATGTGGCGTCTCGTGGCGGATGGGTGAGGGTCAGGCCGAGCCGACCTTGGATGCGAGTTCTGCCATGCGGTTGGCATAGCCCCATTCGTTGTCGTACCAGGCCAGCACTTTGACCATATGCTCGTCGATCACCATCGTGGAGGGCGCATCGACAATCGAGGAGCGGGCGTCGTTGACGAAATCCATGGATACCAAGGGGCGGGTCTCAAAGCCCAGAATATCCGGCATGGCGTCGCTACCCGCCTTGAGCAGGGCGTTGACTTCTTCGACCGTGGTGGCGCGCGATGGCGTGAAGACAAAATCGGTGAGCGACGCGTTGAGCAGCGGCACCCGCACGGCCAGACCGTTCAACTGGCCGTTCAATTCGGGGAAAATCTCGCCGATGGCCTTGGCCGATCCGGTAGTGGTGGGGGAGAGCGACATGCTCGAAGCGCGCGCCCGCCGCCAGTCTTTGTCGCCCTTATCGACAACGACTTGGGTGTTGGTCAAATCGTGCATCGTCGTCATGGTGCCACGCACGATACCCAGCCCCTCATGCAGCACTTTAACGACCGGCGCGAGGCAGTTGGTGGTGCAGGAGGCGGCCGTCACGATGGTGTGTGTGTCCGCATCGAACAGATGATCGTTTACGCCCATCACCACATTCAACACCTCAGGGTGTTTGACCGGCGCGGCGACCACCACACGCGGCGCGCCTTGCGTCAAATGCGCGCTGATTTGCTCGAAGCTGCGCCATTTGCCGGTCGATTCAATGACCAGATCCACGCCGATGGCGCGCCAGTCGAGTTGATCGATGGTTTTGTGCATCGTAAAACCAATGCGTTGGCCGTTGATGGTGATGCTTTCCTCATCGGCCGAAATGGCTTGGGGCCAGCGGCCATGCACGGAATCGAACTCGGTCAGATGCGCCATGCAGGCGGCATCGGCGGCAATTTCGTTGATATGCACCACGGTTAAGCCGAGGTCTGGGCGGTCAAACATCGCCCGCAGTGCCAGGCGTCCCATGCGGCCATAGCCGTTAATTGCAACTCGCATTGTCATTATTCACTCACTCATTAAACCAATAGCGGATAGCTCATCGCGGGCGCGGATTTTTTCGATGGCATAGTCGGGCAGTTGGGTCAGCAACTTCACCCGGGTTTCCAATGCGCGTCCGGCTGCGATGAAGAACGATACTGGGTCGCGATCGGGATGTTCGGCCATCTGGCGTACCGGATCAGTTACGCCCCAATGCGCGGTGATCGGCCGACCGGGCCAGGCGGGGCAGGCTTCATTGAGCAAGGTGTCGCAGACGGTGATCACCAAATCCATCTGCGGCGCGTCGGGCGCCAAGAACACCGCCCAATGCTTGGAGGCGGCTTGCTCGGTGGGCAGTTCCAGCGCTTTTAACGCTTCAATTGTGTTGGGGTTAACGCTGGAATCCTTCTTCTGCCCCGCAGAAAAGGCGCGGAATCGGCCTTGGCCCCAACGGTTGAGCAGCGCTTCGGCCAAGATGGAACGCGCGCTGTTGGCCACGCACAAGAACAACACATTGAAGACTTTATTTGAGGGTGTCGTATCACCTGATTTTTGAATGATGTTCCCGTTGTTTTGTGGCGTGTCTTGCAACAACTCGATATTCTCTTGATACAGCGCGCGGGCTTGTTTGAGCATCCTGAACCCATCATTGCTGAGCGACCAGTTAATCCGCGACAGGCGAAAAATCTCACGAACCCATAAAGGTGTGCGCTCATTGAGTGCATATAAATTCGAGGTGCCTTTATGCGTTTGCGATAAAAGCTGATTTTCCATCAGCATGCTGATATGCCGTGAAATCGTGGACTGTGGCTTATCAAGCAGAGCTTGCAGATGGCACACGCAAAGTCGGTGTTTGGATTCAAGGAGCATCAGGATACGAAGGCGCGTTTCATCACTCAAAGCGGCGAAGATCTGTTCAGGGTGTTCGTGCAGCGTTGTATGCGTCATGGTTATTCATCCGGTTTTACGAATGGATCTGAGGTTACAGAAGCGAGGTGACAAATAAATGAACACAACAGGATGCATTGAAAGCAACGCCCAGAAAGCAACGCCCAGAGGATGTCTTAAAAACTCAGTTCATCTGCAATAGCCGCTATGCCTGCCTTAGCGCAGATGTCATCGTTATCACCGCCCGGCGCGCCACAAATGCTAATGGCCCCAACCATGCTGCCGCCCGCTTCGATGGGAATGCCTCAGCCGATAATCACTACGCCGGGTTGATTGAGAATGGTTTTTTCAGGGGCATCGGGTTTGCCGCGGTGCGCGCCTTGCATCTAATCGGCAAGCGACTCGCTGAATGTGCCCGCAAGAACGAAACAGTACTAGGGCATGGCAGGCTCAACTACTGGTGCGCAAAATGCGCTGCTTGTCGCGCGCCCAATCCTTTTCTTTAAGCGTGGCGCGCTTGTCGTGATCTTTTTTGCCCTGAGCCAAGGCAATTTCGAGCTTGGCCCGGCCATTTTTCCAGTACATGGCGGTGGGTACTACGGTGAAGCCCTTGCGATCGACCGCGCCGATGAGCAGGGCAATTTCCCGCTTGTGCAGTAGTAATTTGCGAATGCGCGTGTTGTCTGGGCGAACATGCGATGACGCTTGTATCAGCGGGTTGATTTGCCCGCCGATCATGAACGCTTCGCCATTTTTGAGCAGAATGTGGGCATCGGTGAGTTGCACTTTGCCTTCGCGCAGGGATTTGACCTCCCAGCCTTCAAGCGCGATGCCCGCTTCGAATCGGTCATTGAGAAAGTAATCGAATTTCGCTTTTTTATTGAGCGCGATGGTGGATTCACCAGCGGACTTCTTGGTCTTCGACATACGCGTATTTCCAGTTCAGATAGGATCCTAGTTTCGCAGACTTCCCCTTTTGCTGCACGGTTTTGGCGTTCGCTCGCCGCGAACGATGCGGCGAAAAAGGGCGTTTTGCAGTATGATTTTAGCCACGAGACCGACATTGACGCCGATTTCAGTTGTTTCCACTGCTATTTCCATTGGGGATCATTCAAGCCGGAGCCGATCGACTGCCTTTATGACGAACATCACCCGACAAATTCACGTACCGTACAGCGCTGCTCAAATGTATCACCTGGTCAATGACGTGGCCGCCTACCCCGAGTTCTTGCCGTGGTGCGATGCATCGCGTGTGTTGCGGGTTCAGGACAACGAGATGGATGCCAGTATTACGCTCAAGGTCGGCGCTTTGCGCAAGGTGTTTACGACACGCAATATCAACGATCCGGGAAAAAAAATTGTCGTCAGCCTGCTCAATGGGCCGTTCAAGTCTTTGGATGGCTTCTGGTCGTTCAACGATTTAGCCGAAGGCGGTTCGATGATCCGACTCAACATGTCGTTCGAGTTCTCAAGCAAGCTGGTGGATATGGCGATCGGGCCGGTATTCCGTGAAATCGTCCGAAATCTGATCACGGCATTTCAGCATCGGGCGGTGGCCGTCTATGGCGATCAGATTGAGCCGGGCGGTGTGTCTTGAATCTGGATTCGCCCGCAGTCGGTGTTATCGAGGTTGAAGTCGCGTACGCCAAACCGGATCGGCAGGTAATTCTCGCGGTCACCGTTCCCGAGGATGCCACCGTGCAGATGGCCATCGATGCCAGCGGAATCAAGGAGCAGTTCCCCGAGATTGATCTTGAGCATCAAAAAGTGGGCATTTTTTCCCGGCTGGTCACCCTGAATCAACGTCTGCAGGCGCGTGATCGGATCGAAATCTATCGTCCATTACAAGCCGATCCGAAAGCCGCGCGACGGGAACGGGCCGCAAAAAAAGACGAACAATCGTAACGGCCAACGAAGCGGCCCGTGGTCGTCGTGTTTGGCTTTTCGTCGTGGGTTCACAGACCCGATCAGGCGGGTCGGTGGTAACCGCCGACAACGCCCGCAGGCGAGAGAACGAGTTGCAGCAAATGCGTCCTGCGAGCGCGAAATGTGCCCGCACACGACAACAAATAGTAGCGCCACATGCGTTCGAACGTCGCCCCGAATTTTTGCGCGTATTTTGGCCAAACGCGGGAAAAGTTGTCGTGCCAGGCCATCAGGGTGCGGTCGTAATCCGCGCCGAAATTATGCATGTCCTCCACAACGAACCTGCCGGTGACCGCGTCCATGATCTGGCTAAATGACGGGATTTCGCCGTTGGGGAAAATGTATTTATCAATCCATTCATCTGGCGTCGGATTTGCGTCGCTTGATGCGATGGTATGCAACAGGAACAACCCGTCGGGTTTCAGGCAGCGCCGTACCACATCCATGTAGGTAGCATAATTTTTGTGCCCTACGTGCTCGAACATGCCAATGGAGACGATTTTATCGAAGGATTCATCGGTGTCTCGATAGTCCTGAAGCCGGAACGTGACCGGTAAACCCGCACAAAGCGCTTGTCCGAGTTTGGCCTGCTCCTTGGAAATCGTCAGCCCCACGCATTCGACGCCATATCGCTCGGCTGCAAAACGCATGAAGCTGCCCCAGCCACACCCGATATCCAGCACGCGTTCACCGGGTTTGAGTTCGAGTTTGCGACAGATCAGATCCAGTTTGGCTTCCTGCGCTTCGTCGAGGGTATGTGCCTGTTCCCAGAACCCGCAGGTATAAGTCATACGGCGATCAAGCATGTCCTGATAAAAATCGTTGCTCAGATCGTAGTGGCGTTGCCCGACCTGCCAGGCCCGAACGGGGCTCTGATGGTTGAAAACACGGGCCATGAGGGCGTGGGCCTTGACGTGGACAGAATGCCCTACGCGTTCATCCAGTCGGGCGCGCAACACCCGATCGATGAATTGATCGATCGCAGGAATGTCTACCCAGCCGGCCATGTAGCTTTCACCCAAGCCCAAATTGCCGTAGGCCAGACTTCTTTTGATGGTGCGACGGTCCTTGATGATCAGATCCCAGGGGCGGTCGCCATTGATTTGGATGTCTGCCAGCGCAAGGGCGTCGGCCAGTGTCGATTCGCTTAAACTTCGCGGCAGCGCAGCGGCGGTATTTCGATCTAAGGTGTCTGTATCCAGTGATTCATCAAACAGTCGCGACATTCCATACCTCCAATGAAAATCAGGCGGGTTGGTTCATGAGCCGATCGCTTTTTTGATTTGATGAGACCGAATCGTTGTATGAAAACCCGTAGCGAAAAGTAGGTGTAATCGGTGTTGCACTTTGGGGCTGAGGATAAAACCCCGCAGTATTGTTTGACAATATATTAATGAGCCTGCTAATCAAAATGAGTTTTTTTGATACCTGACTAGCAGATCTTTATCAGTCGCCATCGCCGGTGTGCTTCTGACGATTCCGCGGTAGCGGCCATCCGAGGTGCAGAATGAGCGGTACTTTGCTGGTGGCACTGGCGAACTTGCGTGTATTCTTGCGCTTTGCTTTGTTCCGGATAAAAAAGAATGAATGATCGTTCCGTACGCATTTCGTGCGTGGTGCCTGCCTTCAATGAGGCCGCCAACCTACCGAATCTGTTGACTCAATTGAGCATGCAGTTGGGCGAGTTGTCCGATCACTGGGAAATCATCGTGGTCGACGACGGCAGTCGGGATCGTACGCGCGCCGTATTGGCCGAATACGCCGATACACCGGGTTTGGTCGTGCTGCATTTCTCACGCAATTTCGGCAAGGAAGCGGCTTTGAGCGCGGGGCTTGATCGGGTGCGGGGCGATGTCTGTTTCATGCTGGATGCCGATTTGCAACACCCGGTCGCCTTGATGCCGCAAATGCTGGCCGCCTGGCGCGAGGGTGCGCAGATGGTTTACTTCGTGCGGGAACATCGCAAGGATGAACCGTTCTGGAAGCGCTGGGGTTCCGGGTTGTTGTATTGGTTGATCAATTTCGGTTCGGCTGTTCAGGTGCCGGAAGATGCAGGCGATTTTCGGCTGCTCGATGCCAAGGTGGTCGCTGCTCTGCGCGCTCTGCCCGAACGTAACCGGTTCATGAAGGGGTTGTACGCCTGGGTCGGCTTTCGCACTCAGGCCCTGCCCTATACCCCCGAGCCCCGGCTGCACGGCAAAAGCCATTTTTCGGGGCGGCGGTTGCTGAATCTGGCTTTGACCGGGCTGACGGCCTTCTCCAATGTGCCTTTGCGGTTATGGAGTGTATTTGGCCTGATTCTCGCGTTGCTGGCGCTGATCTACGGCGGCTACGTCACATTGGCTTATTTCATCGATCAACGCCCTGTCGCCGGTTGGACGACTATTGTCGCCGGGCTGATGCTGTTCGGCGGCATCCAATTGATCTCCATCGGGATTCTCGGTGAGTATCTTGGGCGGGTGTATGACGAGGTCAAGCAACGGCCACGCTATATCGTCGACGAACAGATCGATAACAGCCCGTTCGCCCAAGAACAAACGGCCACACTCCTGCCGAGTCCAACTGAATCCAATAGCAAACATGGATGACGGTTCGAAGGTCCGGGCGCTGTGGGCTTCCGGGCTGGCTATTTGGGTTCGTCTGCAATCGCTGGTGGTCTTCGCTGCCGTTGGCGTAGCGGCTGCGGCAGTTCATCTGGCCGTGGTCTGGGCATTGGTCAGCCAGTGGTCGATGCCCGCTTTACTGGCGAACCCGGCGGGGTTCTTCGTGGCATTTTGGGTAAGTTTTTTCGGCCATCGTCACGGCAGCTTCAACGCGGATGAACCGCATCCTATTCGACGAGCACTGCCTCGATTCGCCTTGGTCGCGGTGATCGGGTTTGTTGTCAATGAACTGCTCTATGCGGCGCTATTGGCTTGGACACCCTTGCCGTACACCGTCGCACTGTTCATCGTGATCGCCATCGTGGCGGTAGCGACTTACTTATCCAGTCGATTCTGGGCGTTTGCCGTGCAGCCAAAGCAGTAAATCGCGGCGCGTTTGTCTTGCGTCACCGGTTGTTGATCTGCAAACAATGCTGCCCTTTGTGCATCATCCCGCTGAACGAACACCCATACCGGTGCGCGTTTTCCTTGCTTGGCTTCGGTGGCCATGGCGCCGAGTTGATCGGTGGAAATCAAAATGCGCTTGGCGGCCTGCGTATCGAACTTCGCCGACGTGTACAGTTCGGTATTGGCACCATCGGATCTGAAATTATTCGGGTCATCCCACGGCCCTGTTACTAGGGCTGGCTGGGTGCGATCCAGATAAAACGGCACGCTGAAATAGTAATAGTTGTAAAACACCACATCGGCATCGGGTGCGATGCGGTCGCGCACGGCGAGGGTGATTTCCTTATGCGATTTGTGATCGATCACGGCGAAAATAACGACGCTCGTAACGCCCAACAGCGCACCAATTAGCGCCATGGACGCGATACGCAACTGCCAACGGCGCTGCTCGGCCGGTTCATTCGCGGTGTGGGTGAGGGCTTTGTCGAATGCCAAGGCCAACAGCAGGGCAAGACTCGGCACCGTCGGCAAAATATACCCGATCAGTTTTGAGGTCGGGATCGAGAAGAACAGCAGGATGCTGCCGAGCCAGATTACCCCAAGGCTCAGCAGACGATTGGTGCGCTTCAACGACATGAGCTGACGATTTTTCGGGAATGAGGCCAGCCAGAACAGACCGACCGCCCAGGGAATAAGGCCGCCGAACAGCACCATGACGTAAAAATAAATCGGTTGCGGATTGTTAAAACTGCTGTCGAGATAGCGGTCAAACTGCTGATAAATAAAGGTGTAGTGCAAAAAGCCCGGAAACTTGAGTTCCATCAGAGCAAACCAGGGCGCCACAATTGCCAAAAAAACGACCAGACCAAGCGGAGAAATCAGCCTGTAAAGATGGGTGAATCGGCGGTTCCACAGGAGCCAAAAGGTAATAACCATGCCGGGCAGGACAAACCCGATCATGCCCTTGGTCATCATGCCAAGCCCTGCCGTGGCATAGGCCAGAACCAGCACCCATTTGGCACTTCGTCTCACCTGCAATTGCTGGCTTACATGGGCCAACAGCAGGATGGTGATAGCAATCAACGAGCCGACCAGCATATCCATGCTGGCAAATTGCGCCGCATCGAAAAACAACGGGAACGTGCCGAGCAACAACACACCCAAACCGGCTGCACGGCGGCTGGCGTATTGGTTCAAAAACCAGAACAAGGTGATCGCCGAGGCCATACCCGCCAGAAATGGTGCCGCGCGGGCCGCCCATTCGTGCGTGCCGAACACAGCCAGAGACGAGGCCGTAACCCAGTAAAACAAGGGTGGTTTGTGGAAAAACGGCAGGCCGTCAAGTTTCGGCACCAGCCAGTCGCCGGTGTGCAGCATCGACAGGGCCACGCCCACATAACGGCCTTCATCGGGTACGAACAAGGGTCGCAAACCGATCGTTGCCGCTAACCAAAACGCAAACAATACAAAGAGCCAAACGGGGTGATCGAGCAGCCATTGACCTAAGCGAGCGAGGCGGGCGGTCCAGTGGGGGGCTGAGGGCGTGGTCATCGGCGAAGTAACTCAGAAAGTTGGAATCGAGTCGGCATGGTACCGAAACAGCCATCATTCGTCGCTGAATGTTCAATCGGTTGCCGCGATCTGTTTACAATGGCGTGCTGTTTTATCTGTGGAGAATCCTTTGCGTTCCATTGTCCTGATCGCTGATGATTTTGGCCTGTCGCCCGCCGTCGATGCGGGCATTCTCGAACTGGTCGAAAACGGACGCTTGAGCGGGTTCGGCTGTCTGACTCAATTGCCGCGCTGGTTCGATGCGGCCAGAACACTGGATCAAATGCCAATTGAGACGAATGGCGTTCAGGTGGGGCTGCATCTTAATCTGTCACAAGGATTCGGCGGTGCGTGGCATCGCCCCTTGCCCCTATTGATTTCCGGTGCCTACGCTGGGCTGCTGCCGCATGATCGCATCCGCGAGAGCCTGAGAATCCAATGGGATCGCTTCACGCAGGCATTGGGGCGGGCACCGGATTATGTGGATGGACATCAGCATGTGCACCAGTTACCCGTGGTTCGTGAGTGTCTGCTGGAGATATTGGCACAAGAAGCCGTTCAGCCGTGGGTGCGCATTACCTCGCCAATTATCTCGCCAAAACCGAAGATAAAAGGTTGGATGATTGCACATCTGGGCGCCGAAACATTGCGGCAGCTAGCGTTGCGTCAGGGGCTTGAAACCAACCGGACGTTCGCTGGTGTCTATGGGTTCGACCAAACGCAAATTGGCTATGCGCAACTGATGGCCGAATGGCTGCGTGCATCGCCGGGGGACACGGTGATCATGTGTCACCCCGGTCATTTTGCGAATGCCAGTACAGACGATCCGATCGCCCCGGCGCGTGCCAATGAACTCGGCTTTTTGCGCAGTGCCGAGTTCGGCGATTTGCTCTACGCTCATGATTGCAGAATTGCCATGTCGGCATTCTGACCGGTCGATGCTTCCGTTCCTGCAAGTGTATTGGATCGGATCGAAGTCAGTACAACCGTGTTCTGACAGGGAATCTCGATATGACCCGTTACTGTTGCCCATTAAATCGGCGCGATTTGCTATCATGCTGCGTCTATTTCGCTTGAATCTTTAGGAGACGCCATATGGCGAGTGTCAATCGTCGTTCGGTCATGACCTTGTTTACCAATCCTGAGAGCCCGGATTGCCACCGTACCCGTATCGTTTTGGCGGAAAAAGAACTCACAGCTGATGTGATCGATATTTCTATTGGGGAAATACCCGAAGACTTCCACGATTTGAGTCCGGAAGGCACCGTGCCTGTGCTGGCGGATCGCGATCTTGTTGTCACCAATGCCCGCGTGATCATGGAATACCTGGATGAGCGTTTTCCGCACCCTCCTTTGATGCCGGTCGATCCGGTCAGCCGCGCGAAGGTGCGCACCGCGCTCTACAGCATCGAACGTGACTGGTACGGTCTGCTGCCCGAGTTCGAGCGCGGCGAGAAAACCGTTGCCCGTGCCCGCAAAACACTGCGC
>NCKC01000047.1 GCA_002282715.1 Halothiobacillus sp. 15-55-196
TTCGTCTGGACGGCCAAAGCGAATGACATTCTGGAGAAAGTCGTCCGCGCCCAGACTACACTCGACAAAATGGGTCAAACAGCTTGAAGCACTACACTATGTGGTTGATGGCTTGTTCTACGTCGTGGGCAAGTTGTTTATCAACGCACTAAAAATGCTTGTGGTGCCGTTGGTCTTCTTTTCTCTGCTCAGTGGCGTTTGCGGTATTGGCAACCTCAAGATACTTGGTCGCGTCGGAACCAAGTCATTTGCACTCTATATCCTCACGACTGCCATCGCTATCGCAGTTGCCATCGCCATTGCGACCTCCGCCCATATCGGCATTGGCATGAACCTGGTCGCCGATAACAGCTTCACGGCGCAAACCGCGCCCCCACTCAGTGAGGTGCTCATCGGCATCATTCCAACAAATCCGCTGGCTGCTATGGCTGAAGGCCAGATGCTGCCTTTGATCTTCTTTACCATTTTGCTCGGAGTCAGCATCGTCATGGTCGGCACTAAGGCGAAAGGCATTGTTGCGGGTATCGAAGTGGCGAACGAAATCATGATGAAGATGGTCACGCTTGTCATGGTTGTAGCGCCTTACGCTGTTTTCGCCCTCATTGCCAAATCAATGGCCGAACTGGGCCTTGACTTGCTTGGCCAGCTGGCAGGCTATGTCATCGTGCTCGTCTCGGCCCTGCTGGTGCATTTATTCTTCACCTTGATGATTATCCTCAAAACCTTCTCGGGGCTAAGCCCTCGGGTGTTCATGCGCAAGATTAGAGAAGCACAGATCTTCGCGTTCAGCACAGCGAGTTCCAATGCCACAATCCCGGTGACGCTGCGTGTTATTACCGAAAAAATGGGGGTCGATAATTCCGTCGCTTCGTTTACCGTCCCCTTCGGCGCGACCATCAATATGGATGGCACGGCCATCATGCAGGGCGTTGCTACCGTTTTTATCGCTAATATTTACGGTATCGATCTTGGCATAACGGGCTATCTCACTGTCATCTTGATGGCGGTTCTCGCCTCCATCGGTACGGCTGGCGTGCCCGGCGTTGGGCTCATCATGCTGTCAATGGTGTTTTATCAAGTGGGCCTGCCCGTCGAGAGCATCGGCCTGATTTTGGGTGTGGACCGTTTAATGGACATGATTCGAACAGCAGTCAATATCTCTGGCGATGCCGTTGTGTCTGTTATCGTTGCCAAAAGCGAGCAGAAACTGGATCAAAAAAATTATGATAATCCAAATGCGGGACCAATAACCCAAGCGCAGGATCTAGGGATTGACTATAACGATGAAAAGGAACTCGCAAAGATTATAAAGACAGCTGATAATCGGCGTTGATCCCTGCTCCCTTTAGCCGTTTGTTGAGTCACTTCCGCAATCAAGATCTCGGGTGAGGCTTCTTGGCAAAACCATGGTTAGATGACTCAACTGAAAAGCATATTGGCCTGATCAATCAGGTCCCAAATGGTTGTAAGACCTACCCTGCCTTCCGATTTTCTGACAATAGATTCAACACTTCAGCCCGGTAGGACACTTCGAGATGAATCGGCACCTTGGAGTCGTGTCACCGATCGAGGCCTGCCGCTTGGCGCAGGTGCGCCCGATCAACGATGACGCCGACATTCGTGAAACACTGGATCATGCGATCGACGCAACCTTTACCAAACCTACTCGAGGTAAAAATGAAGCAATCAATCATCACGACATCCATTCTCACCTGCCCGCATTGCAACTTTGCCAAACAAGAAACCATGCCAATCGACGCTTGCCAATGGTTTTATGAATGCACGCAATGTCACGAGTTGCTCCGCCCTAAGCCGGGTGATTGCTGTGTCTTCTGCTCCTATGGCAGCGTTCCGTGCCCACCCATCCAAATTTCTGGCAAAGGAAGCTGCGGCTGCCATGATTAACACGGTACCCCGGGATCAGCAGCATGAGCTCTATTGACCAGTCTCGACACCCGCTTTTCTCAGGCGCAAGCCGTCTTCGAAGACCGCATGACCGAGGCGCTCGCTGCTCTCAGTAGCGAAGGGGTTGACGCCTAACTTGAAGCTGCCCGGGCGATTGGCAAACCGGGCCGTGGGGTGGAGCCCATGCTGGCGTTCATGCAGGAATGGCCCGCAACCGCCATAGCGGTGGGTTAATCGGCACTCACGGCGGTTATGGACACAATCCTCGTCATGCAAAAATCGCCCAATGGCCGGGCCATCGATCCGTTTATCCGCACACTGGCACCCGTTGCGCGACGGTTGCAATCGGCAGATCTGCTCCAGAAATATCCGGAAATCACGCGGGGTCTGATGACGCGAACCACCGGCACGATCCACGGCTATGAAACAGCGTATCGCTGCTGGCCTGGGCCATGGACAAACTCGGCGACCCCTTCGCCATAACCGGTTTTCATTCCAATACCCGCTACGAAGTAAGGTATCAGCACATCAAAGGCTACAGTGAACGATGGGACGATGAAGTCAAAGCCCGTCTGGCGAAAATGGAGGCCGGTTACTCAACCCGTATGGGCTCGGCCATGCACCACGCCGCCCATTATCTCAGCGCCCAGAAGGCAGACAAGAAACTCATGCTGATCCTGACCGACGGCCAACCTTCGGACGTGGATACTTCTGACGATCGACGATTGATCGAAGACGCGCGTCAAGCGGTCAAGGAACTCGATCAACAGGGCATTTTCCCCTATTGCATCAGTCTGAATGCACGCTTGATTGTTGGCGATGATAATCATGTGCGTGACATATTCGGCCAGCACTACACCATCGTCGACCATATTGAACGCCTGCCGGAGCGCCTGCCGAAGCTGTTCATGGCGTTGACCAAATAGCCGGTACCCCTTCTCTTCCAATAAATCCGCTTTAGGGAAGCGCTGATTTATTCAGTGCTTCCCGCTTGGGGCAGGATGCCCCAACACGAGCAAAGACATAAGTCTTTGATTCATGGGCGACATCGTGGCCGGGTACCTTGATGAGCGATCTGATTTATTCCAAAGATGGAATAAATCAGCATTTACTTAGGAATTTTTTTGCTTGGATCGTTCCAGCAGGTAGTCCAGAAAGGCGCGTGCCGCAACCGACATCTGCCGGCCGGCAGGATAGATTGCATACCAATGTCGCAAAATCGGATAGCCTTGTACGTCAAGAACTGCGAACTGGCCCGGTTGATTGAGTGTGAGCGTATGGCGGGACAGGGCCGAAATACCGAGCCCGGTCAGAATTGCCTGTTTGATGGCTTCGTTACTACCCAGTTCCAGCCGCGGGCGAACCGAGATGCCCTGTTCGGCAAACCTTCGCTCAATGGCATTCCGGGTGCCGGAACCTTTTTCACGCATTAACCAAGGCTCTTGGGCCAAACGCTCAAGGCTGATGTTTTTCTCTTTAGCCAAAGGGTGATCCGGCGCAGCCAGCACAATAATCGGATTATCCATGATCAGCGTTGATTCGATTTCCATGCCCTCGGGTGGCTGACCGAGCAGATAAAGATCATCGAGATTATTGGCAATACTCGCCAATACCTGCTCCTTGTTGGTAACGCGCAAACTTACCTCGATGCCCGGGTAAAGTTTCGCAAATTCACCCAATAAACGGGGCGCAAAATAGGAAGCAGTTGTAATCGCCATCAGCCGCAACTGACCCTTCTTTAAGCCCTGCCGCTCGGCAGCCAATGTAGTAAAGCGATCCATAATGCCGAAGATTTCGCGGGTTGCCTGCGCGAGCTCCTGGCCATCCTCTGTCAGGTAGATCTTCTTCCCTACTTGTTCAATCAAGGGGACACCGACCATTTCCGATAACTTTTTCATCTGCATGGAAACCGTTGGCTGTGTCAGATAGAGCTCTTCTGAGGCACGGGTAAAACTTCCGAGCCGAGCTATAGCCTCGAAAATTTCCAGTTGCCTAAAGGTCGTGTAATGACGCATATCCTCTCCTGTTGATCTGAACAAACTTACATCATGCCAAGTCTGTTTCTTGTCGTTTCAACATGATTATGAACGATATGTTTGCAGCACATGAAAAACATACAACAACGGGATTCGACAATTGCTTTATCCCAACAAGGGATCCGAGAAAAATTAAGGCCACAAGAAAAGCCCTTGATGATAGTTTCCTCGTAAAAGGAATATCAATCAAGGGCTTAAGTTTGGTTGCGGGAGTAGGATTTGAACCTACGACCTTCGGGTTATGAGCCCGACGAGCTACCGAGCTGCTCCATCCCGCGTCAGTAGGAGGCGTATATTAAAGACTTCTAAGCAGTTGTCAAGAGTGGATTTAAAATCGCAGTTACCGAACTAGGATAATGTGAGATACAAAACCCCACTAATTTGCCCGATATTGCACACAATGTAATTAACAAGCCAAGGACTTGTGTCAGCAAACCAAAGGCCGAAATAAGGATAATTAGTGAGACTGTTCCCAGTGCCAAGCGTGGGTAATCATATCTTCCAGAGCGGGATATTCAGGTTTCCAATCAAGTTGTTGATGGGCAAGCGTGGCATCGGCAATCAGACGCGCAGGATCGCCTGGACGTCGATCTGAGATGATCACAGGGATTTCCTTACCAGTCACTTCACGCGCCGCTGCAATGACCTCAAGCACGGAATAGCCATCCCCATTGCCGAGATTGAATTGCTGACTTTGCTGATGTTCTTGCAGCCATTGCAATGCCAGATGATGCGCAGAACAAAGATCCTGCACGTGGATATAGTCGCGCAGACAACTGCCATCGGGTGTGTCGTAATCCGTACCGAATACGTGGATATGCGGCCGGCGGCCAGATGCAGCCTGTAACACCAGAGGGATGAGATGTGTCTCTGGATTGTGGCGCTCGCCCAACTCGCCTTCCGGGTCGGCGCCGGCGGCGTTGAAGTAGCGCAGGCACACCGATTTGAGACCATAGGCGGCATCATAATCAGCCAGCAGCTGCTCGACCATCAACTTGCTGCGGCCATAAGGATTGATCGGATTTTGTGGATGGGATTCATCGATCCGATCTGATCGGGGTTCACCGAAGGTTGCCGCCGTGGACGAAAAAATAAAATGCCTTACCTGATGCCGCACCATCGCATCCAGAAGATTGAGCGTATTGCCGACGTTGTTGCGGTAGTACTTGCCGGGATCATCAACCGATTCGCCAACCAGGCTGAAAGCAGCAAAGTGCATGACGGCATCGAATCGATGGGAATGAAACAGTCGGTCCAGTAATGCCGTGTCGGCCATATCACCAACGTTCAGTTCGCCGTAGCGCACGGCGTCGGCATGACCGGTGGAAAGATTATCGAGCACCACGACACGGTGGCCCGCACGCGCGAGATATTTGACCATGTGCGAGCCGATATAGCCCGCGCCACCGACCACGAGTATCGACTGCATCAATCGTCTCTGACGCAATCGACAAAGTAGGATTTGACGTGATCGGTTTCTTCGGCGACCAGGCCGTGGACATCGGTCTCGAACCCGGGCAACTGCTTGTTGAACTCACGAGCGAATTTCAGGTAATCGACGATGATCTTGTTGAAACGCTCACCCGGAATCAACAAGGGAATACCCGGCGGATATGGCGTCACCAGCGAGGCGGTAATGCGGCCTTCGAGTTCGTCGATCGGTACGCGATCAATCTGCTTGCGCGCCATTTTCGCCCAGGCATCCGCTGGCCGTATGGCCGGTTCCATATTCGAAAGATACATCTCGGTCGTCAGGCGTGCGACGTCGTTCTTCTTGTACAGATTGTGCAGTTGCTGGCACAGATCACGCAGACCAATGCGCTCATAACGGGGATATTTGGCGACGAAATCCGGCAGAATCCGCCATAGCGGCTGGTTCTTGGTGTATTCGTCCTTGAACTGTTGCAGTGCCGTCAGCAGCGTGTTCCAACGACCTTTTGTAATGCCGATCGTAAACATGATGAAAAAACTGTACAGGCCGGTTTTTTCGACAACGACGCCGTGTTCAGCCAGATACTTGGTGACCACCGAAGCCGGAATCCCCGTTTCATCGAAATCACCATTCAAATTCAGGCCGGGTGTGATCAGCGTCGCCTTGATCGGATCGAGCATGTTGAAACGATCGGTCATCCGCTCGAAACCGTGCCACTCATCATCAGCACAGATCATCCAATCGTCCTGTGAACCGACGCCCTCTTCTGCAAGATGATCCGGCCCCCAGACCTTGAACCACCAATCTTCCCCATATTCGGCATCCACCTTGCGCATGGCACGGCGGAAATCGAGCGCTTCGAGAATCGATTCTTCGACCAGCGCCGTACCACCCGGCGGTTCCATCATGGCCGCGGCCACATCGCAGGAGGCAATGATTGCGTACTGCGGCGAAGTGGACGAGTGCATCAAATACGCTTCGTTGAATACATCGCGGTCGAACAGATGCTGTTTGCTGTCCTGAACCAGGATCTGGGAAGCCTGTGACAACCCCGCCAGCATCTTGTGGGTGGATTGGGTCGAAAAAATCACCGACTTCTTGCAACGGGGACGATCAGCGCCGATGGCGTGGTAGTCGCCATAAAAATCGTGGAAGGCAGCATGGGGTAACCATGCCTCGTCGAAATGCAGGTTTTCTACATAGCCATCCAGCTCATTCTTGATTTCTTCGACGTTGTAGATGATGCCATCGTAGGTTGATTGCGTGATGGTGAGAATTTTCGGCGTCTTGTCTTCGGCCAGAGAGGCAAAGGGGTGTGCCTCGATCTTCGCCTTGATGTTCTCGACCGAAAATTCACTCTGCGGGATCGGGCCGATGATGCCGTAATGATTCCGCGTCGGCATCATAAACACCGGGATGGCGCCGGTCAGAATGATCGAATGGAGAATCGACTTGTGGCAGTTTCGATCGACCACCACGATATCACCCGGCGCCACGTTCGAGTTCCAAACCATCCGGTTGCTGGTCGACGTGCCGTTGGTGACAAAGAACAGGTGATCGGCATTGAAAATGCGTGCGGCATTGCGTTCGGAAGCGGCCACCGGCCCCGTGTGATCGAGCAGTTGCCCGAGTTCATCAACTGCATTGCACACATCGGCACGCAGCAGATTTTCACCGAAGAACTGGTGGAACATCTGCCCCACCGGGCTTTTCAGGAACGCCACGCCGCCAGAATGCCCCGGGCAATGCCATGAATAGGAGCCATCGGCCGCATAACCGGTCAATGCGCGGAAGAACGGAGGCGACAGCGAATTCAAATAAGACCGGGCTTCCCGAATCACATGGCGCGCCACAAACTCGGGCGTGTCCTCGAACATGTGGATGAAACCATGCAGTTCCTTGAGCACTTCGTTGGGCAAATGGCGACTGGTCCGGGTTTCGCCATAAAGGAAAATCGGAATGTCTGAGTTGCGGAAGCGGATCTCATGGATGAATTTGCGCAACTGCGCAATCACAGGCAGTTCCTGATCCGGTTCATGATTCAGCGTGCTGAATTCCTCATCATCGATGGAAACGATGAAGGCGGAAACCCGACTCTGCTGCTGCGCGAATGAGGCCAGATCAATGTAACTCGTCACGCCGAGTACTTCTTCCCCTTCTGCACGGATGGCATCGGCCAATGCACGTACACCCAGACCTGAGGCGTTTTCAGAACGAAAATCTTCATCGATGATGACGATGGGGAAGCGAAATAACATGGCATGATTCCTGTGGCGGACGGATCAGTGAAGCAGAGCATGGCACGGGAAAAACTAAAGGCTGGCATTCTAACGCAGCAATGCATCGATTTTGGGCTTTTTGCATGACGCTTTCTTGAATAAGCGAACGATATTAGCTTTGCGAAGTCACGTGCGTTTCCGCACGATGCAGCTCTGTGGGATAGTCGATGGCAATGATTTGAGCGTGAACGCGGCGTGGCGTGGCAGTTTCACTCGGCAAGTAGAGCACAACTTCTGCATCCAACGCCTTGCCAAGCACGGCCTTGGCCAGCGGGGAATCGATACTGATCAGCTGATTGGCCGGATCGATCTCATCGGGCCCGACGAGGCACACCGTTTGCTCCCGATCGTCTGCGTAAAGCAGGGTGATGCGGGCACCGAAATAAACCTTGTTCACATCCGTCGGCGGCTGCCGCACCACCTTGATGTCACCCAGCCGTTTTTGCAGATAACGGATGCGCCGATCGATTTCGCGCAACCGACGCTTGCCATAAATGTACTCGGCATTTTCCGAGCGATCGCCCAAAGCAGCGGCCTCGGAAACCGCCTGCACCACCAGGCGACGCTCCACGCGCCACAGGTGATCGAGCTCCGCCAGCAAGCGGGCATGACCACGGGCAGAAATGACTGCCGTACTCATCGGTTGCTTCCGCTAAGGTTGAAGCCCATTATTTCTTCTGGGCGCCTTTTCTGGGCGGCTGAATGGTGATCATGCTGCCCAACTTGGCCGTTGCGACGGGGGGTGCGGGGTTGATCGTCTGCTTGATCGATGACACGGCATGATCCAGATCGCGCAAGCGATTATCCCGCAGTTCACCGCCTGCCGCGCCCGGATGGCCGCCACCACGGAAGTATTTTGCCGAAATCGCGCCGGCATCCACGCCGGGATTCGCCCGCAGCGAGAGCTTGCCATTGCCCCGAACACCGATCGCCATATCCATTTTGTGGCGCGTCTCCATCATGTCCATGATCACGCCGCGCCACACGTCATGCGGCCAGTTGAAGAAAATCCCGGTGCGCACACCGTCGATATCGAGCATGGGCACCGTGGTCTCATCGAGCACGGACGCGGAAAGAATGTGGAATTTATCGTTGAGCGGCAGTTCGGGATTGTTCAGATCCTGCGCGTCGATGCGACCGACCAGGAAGTTTTTGCGCACGTCATACAGATCGCGCTCGATCGATTCCAGATTCTCGCCGCGTTCATGCGCCTGAAAAAAGTGCTCGATCACGTGGAAGCGGTAACTGCGCTTGATATCCGCCAGCGGCGGGGCCAGATGGTCATCCTGCATCACCAGTCCGAGCAGATATAAAGACTTGCGGAACAACGGCTCATCTTTCAGCCAGCGGTCGCCCATATCGACGAAATCGGCCCGCAACGCATACTGTGCCCGTTGATCTTCGGGCATCAGATCGGCAACTGCCTCAAACGCCAGCTTGGTGGCACAGCGTTCCGTATCGAGGTAGTACCAATCGAATTTGGCGGCGCAATCTTCACCAGTGGCGTGATGGTCGAGCAATTGCAGTGTTGTCGGGACTTTCAGCTTCTTTATGCGCTTGTCGATCTGCTCGGCTTGATCAAGCGTGAGATTGAGGTCGGTGAGCAACAAAGAGGCCGGTTCACCCGCTTCGATGATTTGCTCGACGATTTTATCGACCACCAGCGGAATATCGCGGTAATCGGCATTGAAGCAGCGCGTGTTGACACCAGCGGCCTTGAGCATGAATTGGGCGCCATAACCGTCGAGGTCGGTATGCGACAAATGATAGACACAGCCTTCGGCGTTGGTGTCTGCAGAATGTTGGGGGCGGATCAGTTTGGGCGTGCTCATAAATGCTCGTTCAGATTTCTAGAAATAATTTTTGAAGTGGCAGTGTAGCAGCCTGCCACAGTAGTGTTCGAATCAACCCCAATTAGCCGCGCCGCCAAGTGGTTTGCCCGGCCTTGTCTTCGAGCACGATGCCTGCGGCCAGCAGTTCATCGCGAATCCGGTCCGATGCCGCAAAATCCTTGTTAGCACGCGCTTTGGCCCGTTCGGCGATTTTCTGTTCAATCGCCTCGTCGCTCAATTGATTCTGTGATGCGGGTGCCCATTGCAGAAAACTTTGCGGATCGTGCTGACCGAGGTTCAGGATTTCCCCGATGGCCTGTATCGTCGCGGCACAATTCGCGTCCTTGCTGCGGTTCAATTCGCTGATCTGCTCGAACACGATCGCCAAGGCTTCCGGCGTATTGAAATCGTCGTCCATCACCGCATGAAAACGGGCCATAACCGCCGGGATGGGTGTTCCATTTTGGGGTGCGTCCTTTATGGCCGTGTACCAGCGTGTCAGACTGGCGCGCGCCGCATCGAGATTCTGATCCGAATAATTCAATGGGCTGCGGTAATGACTGGACAAAACGAACAGCCGGATCACTTCCGGGTGATATTGCCGCATCACCTCCGCCACAGTGAAGAAATTGCCCAGGGATTTGGACATCTTCTCTTCGTTGATCCGCACAAAGCCGTTGTGCATCCAGTAGTTGACGTAATGATGGCCCGTCGCACACTCGCTTTGGGTCGACATGGCCGAGCATTCGATATGCCAGCCCGGACGACCGGGGCCAAAAGGCGCATCCCAACTCGGGTCTCCGGGTTTTTCGGCCTTCCAGAGCACAAAATCGAGCGGATCGGTTTTCGCCTCGTCGATCTCAACGCGCGCGCCCGCACGCAAATCGTCGGGATTACGGTTGGAAAGTTCGCCGTATCGATCAAACGTGGAGACATCAAAATACACATCGCCATTGGCTGCACGGTAGGCGTGGCCCCGCTCGATCAGGCTTTCGATCATCGCCACCATATCGCCCACCGATTCGGTGGCGCGCGGCTCTGCCGAGGGCGGCAGGCAGCCTAAGGCCGCAGCGTCATCGTGCATGGCTTCGATATAACGCTCGGTCAGATTACGAATGCTTTCCTTGTTCTCGGCGGCACGGGCAATGATCTTGTCGTCGATATCCGTGATATTGCGCACGTAGTGCACCTCGTAACCGCTTGCCCTGAGGTAGCGGACGACCATATCGAATACAACCATTACCCGCGCATGGCCGATATGGCAACGGTCATAAACCGTCATGCCGCAGACATACATCCCCACGGTTTTGGGTTTGATCGGCACAAATTCACGCTTGGCGCGTGCGTGGGAGTCATAAATAACCAGCATAATGTGACTTTTCTCGTTAATAGGGCCAAATGTTGCGTGTATGATTGCGGCTTTATCGTGCAATCTCAACCCAAAAATAGGAAAGCAATTACGCAGTATGCGAGTTCTGTCCTTGCCAGGAGCCTGCCGGACTTTAGGGAAATCGGCTGCAAATCCATCTGAACGGTGCATATTTCACCGCTTTCTTGGGCAATAGAACCCGCTATTACCCTGCAAAAGCGGCAAAATCTGCCCTCGCCCAGCTTGATTTTCGCTACGATTCCTAAAGTCCGACAGGCTCCTTGCCAAACATCCCTTTTGCTAACTGGAGTATTAAGTAAATGAGCAATCCACAACCACGCGTCACCCTCACCACCCGTCTTGGCACCATCACCCTGGAATTGAATGCAGAGAAAGCGCCCGCCACCGTCGCCAACTTCCTGGCCTACGTGGATAGCGGCCATTTCGTTGGCACCACGTTCCACCGTGTCATTCCGGGCTTTATGGCGCAAGGTGGCGGCATGACTGCCGATATGGAACAAAAGAAAACCATGCCGCCGATTGCCAACGAAGCGGACAACGGCTTGAAGAATGTGCGCGGTAGTATCGCCATGGCGCGTACCGGCGATCCACATTCCGCCACCAGCCAGTTTTTCATCAACCTCAAGGACAACGGTTTTCTTGATTTCACGGCACCGAACCCGCAAGGTTATGGCTACGCCGTATTCGGTCAAGTTGTCGATGGGATGGCTGTTGTCGATGCAATGGCGACCCTGCCTACTGGCCGGCGCAATGGCCATAGCGATGTGCCAGCCGAGGATGTGATCATCACTGCGGCAGAACGCGTTACTGCCTGATTGTTCTCAGGTTCAGATCAAGCTTAGTGTAGGAAGGATCCCAGTGGCCGAAATTCTGGTTATAGCCGACATTCACCTCTCACCGGCCAATCCGCAGACCGATACATTCGCAGCGCTCATCGCCCGTGCGGCAAAGGCGGATGCGCTCTATATTCTCGGTGATTTGTTCGATTACTGGGTGGGTGATGATCAGCCCTTGCCCGATGCGATCGGCCATACGCTTGATCAATTATCCGCCCTGCCCTGCAAAAAGTATTTTCAGGCGGGCAATCGAGATTTCCTGGTCGGGCAGAATCTGCTCGACCGAATCGGCGCTGAATATCTGCCCGATGTATTTCCACTGGCCCATCAGGGCGAAACCATGCTGCTTTGCCATGGCGATACGCTCTGCACGGATGATCACGCCTATCAGGCCATGCGCCTACAGTTGCGTTCTGCGGCTTTCAGGTGTGATTTTCTTGGCAAGCCGCTGGCAGAACGCATCGCGATCGCCGAAGGTTTACGCGCCCGGAGCAAAACCGAATCCAGCAGCAAGCCGGAAGATATTATGGATGTGAATCCTGCGGCCGTTTCTGCCCTGATGCAGTCAGAAGGCTCTAAGTTGCTGATTCATGGACACACCCACCGCCCGGCCATCCATCGGCTGGCCGATGGGCGCGTGCGGGTGGTCACGGGAGACTGGTCTACCCACGGCTGGCTGGTTGCACTCAATGCAAATGTGATCACGCTGGAACGTTTCGACTCGAGCAGCACCGAAATCGTTGATCGTGTCAATCTGTCTGAATCAAGCAAAACAGCAAGGGAAACGCCCCGATGACGCTACCGCTCTTTCTCACCTGGCTACGCATCGCGGCGATACCGTTACTGGTGTTCGTCTATTTATTTGCGCCGTTTGATGCGGCACGCCCACTATCGGCCTGGATTTTTGGCCTCGCCGCTGCCACCGATTTTCTGGATGGCTATCTTGCGCGGCGCTGGAACCAGCAGTCGTCATTCGGCGCCTTTCTCGACCCGGTAGCGGACAAACTCATTGTCGCTGCTGCCTTATTGTTGCTGGTCTACTCAAACGGCGATATTTTGATTGTGCTTGCCGCCATTGTCATCATCGGGCGCGAGATATTCATTTCGGCCTTACGTGAATGGATGGCGGAAACAGGGAATCGTGCAGCCGTCGCGGTATCTCAAATCGGCAAACTGAAAACCGTGGCACAGATGTTCGCCATCATGTTCATGTTGAATTGGTTCCCGCTCTGGGATGTGGTGCCCGTCTATCAGATCGGTTACTGGCTGCTCGTTGTCGCTGCTATCCTGACGCTACTTTCAGGCGCCTTGTACGGAATGGCCGCGTGGCGTGCAGTTCGAGCACGCAAAAAAAGCGCCTGAGTCCTTTTATGTGGTGGATTCCCTTCCGGGCGGCACGCCTCACGGCACATGTCATCAAAGGTATTGTTCTCACCAAAAGCAGGAGCAGACGCAGTGATGAATCACAGGCGAAATTAGTGCGCGAATGGCACAAACGCCTCATTCAAATCTTACAGATTAAAGTCGTTGTCCGCGGATGCTTGCCCGCAAGCACGGCGCATCTTTGGGTTGCAAACCACATCAGCTGGCTGGATATTCCGTTGCTCGGCAGCTTGGCGCCCCGCGCTGTTTTTGTATCCAAACAAGAAGTGCGATCATGGCCGGTCATCGGCAGTCTTGCCGCCGCTGCCGGCACCTTGTTCATGCAGCGCGGCTCGGGTAGCAATGGTGCACGCAATGCAATTAGCGATGGCTTGGCTGCTGGTCGGCATGTTGTTGTTTTCCCCGAAGGCACGACCACGGAAGGTAGCGTAGTCAAACGTTTTCATGCCCGCCTCTTTCAATCGGCCATCGATGCGAAGGCCCCCATTCTCCCCATAGCCATTCGCTATCTTGCAGCAAATGGCAAGCTCGCCCGCGCTGCTGCCTATATCGACGATGATCACATCTTGGGTTCATTCCTCCGTATACTCGCCAGCCGCCAGCTCGTTGCGATCGTGCATGTGTTAGAGCCTATTGTTATTGATGCGTCTATTACTCGGGATCGTTTGGCAGCCGACGCGAGGGCACGAGTCCTGCACGCCGTACAGCACAGCAATGACCACTATTAGATGGGCTTGTTTGGGTCGATTCTTCAAAAAAATACTACTAATGGATTGGACCTTCTCCGACTAAGCATCTAACATTAATTTTTTTATCAAAATCAAGGTATTTCTTATGCATCGAAACTCAGCGACTATCTTCCCCTTAATTGTTGCCTGCTTGAGCCCGGCGCTTTTCCTGAGTTCAAACGCCCAGGCAGCTGAGACCAGTGCAGACGAAAGCCCGTGGTCCGGTGCGGCCGAATTGGGTGCGTCGATTAGTACCGGCAATAGTCAAACAAGCAGTGTCAACGGCAAATTCTCGCTCAAATACGAGCAAGGCCCTTGGTCTCATCGATTTAAGGTATCCACATTGCAAAGCAGCGAGGACGGAGCCTCTACCGCAAACCGCACCGTGGCCGATTTCTCCAGCCGCTTTGCATTTGACCTGCGTAATTACGCATTTGATTCGTTGCGATACAGTCATGATGCCTTTTCGGGTTATACCTATCAGGCATCCGTTGCCGCCGGTTTAGGGCGCAAATTTTGGGTGAGCGACCTGGGTGAACTCAGTGCTGAAGCCGGGCCTGGTTATCGCAAGTCTAAAACGCAAGATGGCACGAGCGAGAACAACCTGATTGGTCTGGCAAGAGCAAACTTTAGGTACAACATTTCAGACACTGCCAAGTTTGAACAGTCGCTGACTGTTTTAGGTGGTGCGGCGAACACCGAACTGGAATCCGAATCTGCGTTGAGCGTGAACATGACGAAAACGCTGGCACTTAAGGTGGCCTATACCGTGCAGCACAACACCAAGGTGCCGGTCGACACCAAAAAAACCGATACCTTCACATCAATCAATCTTGTTTACGCGTTTGGAAAGTAATAAATCACCGAGCATATTTGTTTCACTCGTCTAAACTAATGGGCACTTTAATCCACTGATGGAGCCATTCGATGCCCTTTGTTTGCCCGCCCCAACTGGATGGAACGGATGTAGAAGCCAAACGTGAAGAAATTCGTGCCTACCTGCATGCGACCATGGACACCTTCGAAAGGCTGTTCTCTTTATTCGTCGACGACTCTGTGTTCTTTCAGCGACCGGAACGTCTGCGTCACCCGCACATTTTCTATTTCGGTCATACGGCGGTCTTCTTCGTCAATAAACTGATACTCGCCAAATTGCTTACTGAACGGATCAATCCCCGACTGGAATCGGTGTTCGCTGTTGGTGTGGACGAGATGAGTTGGGATGACCTGAACGACGCGCATTACGACTGGCCGACCGTCGAGGAGACCAGAGCCTACCGCCAGCAAGTCCGAGCAACGGTTGATCGGCTCATTCGGACGCTGCCGCTCAGCCTGCCTATCGACTGGAATTCACCTTTCTGGCCGATCTTGATGGGGATTGAGCATGAGCGCATTCATCTGGAAACATCCTCTGTCCTGATTCGACAAACACCCATTGAATCCGTACAACCTCAACCGAATCTCTGGCCGGTCTGCGAAGACGTGGGGCCGAACCATTCAAACGAGCTGATTCCCGTTCCGGCCGGAAAGGTCGTCCTAGGGAAACACGATCGGTTCTACGGGTGGGATAATGAATACGGTCGCCACGAAGCGCAAATTCCCGCCTTTTCAGCCAGTCGCTTTTTGGTCAGCAATGGAGAGTTTCTTGAGTTTGTTCGGGATGGGGGTTATCACCACGATTCTTATTGGGGTGAAGAAGGCTTGGCATGGCGGCAATTTCGGCAACCGAAACATCCCGTATTCTGGATTGCAGATTCTACACAGCCAGATGGATTCCGCTACCGGACACTCGCAACAGAAATCCCACTGCCACTGAACTGGCCGGTCGATGTCAATCAACTGGAGGCGGAAGCGTTCTGTAACTGGTTGTCGGCTAAAAGCGGTAAAACAATTCGTCTTCCGTTTGAGGACGAATGGTATCGCCTTGTGGATGAAGCCGATCTCCTTGACCAGAGTGACTGGGGCGGCATTCCGCCCGGCAACCTCGGGTTGGGTTATGAGGCCAGCGCTTGCCCCGTGAATCGATTCAGACAAGGGAACTTTTACGATATCGTTGGCAACGTCTGGCAGTGGACAAACACACCGATTTATCCCTTCGAAGGTTTCGAAGTTCATCCGCTTTATGACGATTTCACCACGCCCACATTCGACGGCAAGCACAATCTGATCAAAGGCGGTTCGTTCATCAGCACAGGCAACGAGGCACTTCAATCGGCTCGGTACGCCTTTAGACGGCACTTCTTCCAGCATGCTGGCTTCCGTTATGTGCACAGCGATTATGTCGAGCGCATCAACGCCAGCGTGTACGAAACCGATTCACTGGTAAGTCAATACGCCGAATTCGGCTGGGGCCAGCGTTATTTTGATGTCAATAACTTCCCTGCCGAATGCGCTCGGCTTTGTCTTGAAGCGATGGTGGATATGCCCACACGCCATGCGCTGGATATTGGCTGCGCCACCGGTCGCAGCAGTTTTGAACTGGCACGTGTCTTTGATGAAGTCACGGGTCTCGATTTCTCCGCCCGCTTCGTGCGCGTTGCCGAGCAGATGAAAACCGAAGGTCGAATTCGTTACACATTACCCACCGAAGGCGAACTGGTCGATTTTCGCGAAGCAGCCCTGCCCGACCACTTGTTGTCCACGCCCGGAAAAGTCAGCTTCTGGCAAGCCGATGCCTGTAATCTCAAGCCACAATTCACGGGTTATGATCTGATATTTGCCGGTAATTTGATTGATCGGTTGTACGATCCGGCCAAATTCCTGCGTGATGCAGCGGAACGATTGAACCCGGGCGGCCTGCTCGTCCTGACTTCACCTTACACATGGCTGGAAGAACACACGCCCAAAATGCAGTGGCTGGGCGGTATTCGCCAAGATGGCGAATCAATCACCAGTTTCGAGGGGCTGACGCAGCGACTGCACACGCAATTCAAGTTCATTGCCCGGCACGACGTTCCGTTCGTCATCCGAGAAACGGCACGCAAATTCCAGCACACCATTGCGGAGATGACGATCTGGAAAAAAGAATGACCGAAGCGCCCGAATCTGATTTTTCGCACGGTGTTGACCGCGCCAATAGTGATTGCGTCAAATACGACGCACGCGCGGCTCGGTTTGGTCGGGAAAATGTCATTCCGCTTTGGGTTGCGGATATGGATTTCGCGGCACCCGCAGCCATTCAGAACGCACTTAAAGCCCGTGCCGAACACCCTGTCTACGGGTATACAATTTACCCGCCAGATTTTTATTCGGCCATTCAGGGCTGGTTAGCCACCCATCATGGATGGGATATCGATACCAAATCCATCCTGCCTTTGCCGGGTGTTGTACCTACTTTGAGTTTGCTGGTGCATTTGTTCAGCCAACCAGGCGATGGCGTACTCGTACAAACACCGGTGTATCCCCCCATTCACCAAATGCCCGTCAGCCATCATCGGCGCCTGCTGGAAAACACCCTACGTTGGACACCCGAAGGGTACGAAATCGACTGGGATGATTTCGCAGCGAAAGCGGAACAGGCACGGCTATTCATTCTCTGCTCGCCACATAACCCGGTTGGGCGGGTTTGGCGACGCGACGAATTGGCACGAATGGCCAAAATTTGTATCGACGCCGGGGTGCTGATTCTGGTGGATGAAATCCACGCCGATCTCGTTTACGAACCCAATCGGCATATCCCCATTGCTTCGTTATCGCCCGAAATAGCCGCCAACTGCATTACACTGAATGCGCCATCCAAAACCTTCAATATCGCCGGGCTGAACACGGCTTTTGCTGTGATTGAAAATCATGAGCTTCGCTGGCAGGTACAAGAAAGCGTCATCAATTCGGGTTTGGGTTCCGGCAATGTGTTTGGCATTACCGCTTTGATTACGGCCTACCAATTCGGCTCGGACTGGTTGAACGGATTAATGCGTCAACTCAAAGAGAATCGTGATCGGGTATGCCGTTTTTTTGCAGCGGAAGATCTGGGCATCGACGTAACATCGCCAGAAGCGACGTTTCTGCTCTGGCTGGACTGCCGCAAACTGATGCAAAAATTCAAGCTAAACGATGACGCTGCTCTTTCGAGTTTTTTTGTCGAACAGGCCGGGTTGGGGCTCAATCCAGGCATCAGTTTTGGTCAAGCCGGCAGTGGATTCATGCGATTGAATATCGGTTGCCCAGCAAACACCCTGACGCGTTCGCTCCACCAATTACGAACGGCGATTTTGTCTGCTTGAATTTAACGTGATGGTTTACGCCAATAGACCAAACTGCCATCGGCATTGCCCAACACCCTGGCCAAAACAAACAGCGCATCAGACAGGCGATTGAGATAGACCGCAACGGGTTCGGTCGAAGCATCCTCCGCCACCAGCGCCCAGAGATTCCGCTCGGCACGCCGGGCCGTCACACGGGCAATGTGCGATTGAGCTAGCATCACAGACCCGCCCGGCAGGATGAACTCCTTGAGCGGCGGCAAACCCGCATTGCTTTGCTCCACCCAATGTTCGAGTGCATCCAAATCCGGCAGCATGGAACCATCGGCCAGACTCGCCATAGCGATAAAACCGCCCAGGTCGAACAGCGCATGTTGCTGCACTTCCAGAAACGCATCGAGGTGGGCGTAATTCACGGGTTTTAAATAACTGCGCAACAACCCGATGTGCGCATTGAGTTCATCGAGCTCGCCCAGAGCCACCACACGCGGATGTGTTTTCGAAAGGCGCGCACCATCCGCCATACCGGTCATGCCGCCATCTCCGGTTCGCGTCACGATACGGGAAAGGCGGTTTTTGGACTCGGCGGAATCGCTCATCGGGGAATCACTCATGCTGATGGAGGCGATATGGGCATGGAACCACCCGTGGGCACGTCCGTCGGGTGATTGATTTCATGACCAATCAGCGCATGAATGGCATAAACCCACATCGCCCCGATTCCGTAAATCAAACCTGAAACCACGCCCATATCCACAATTCCTCGCCAAGGCTGGGGCAACCAATGGACAGCGACAATCAGCACGATAATGCCCGTCGTAACCGATAGCGCGACAATGCGACGCTTGCGGGTGGCGTGGATGTATCCCATGCAGTACAACGGCGCCAGCAGGATGTGCCACCAGACCGGGTTTTGAGAAAGGTGCGCCGCGCGGGCAACAACCCGGGGCGAAAACCCTTTTTGGAAACCCTTGTAACCTTCTCCGTACAGCATAAACACCATCCAGAAGACAAAGAAAGCCATTTCATACCAACGCCAAGGTTCGTGTGTGGCCTCAAGTGCGAAGGGATACACTCGGTAGACCGCCCAACCAAGCAGTGCTGTCAGCCCCAACACGCCCCACAACGCACCGACGCGTCCCCAAAACTTATTCATAATGATCGCCTCTCAATCACCATCCGCGGCTCGGTGCCACGAATCGAACATTAACCGGTAAGATGATTCCCGGACTTCTACAATCAAACGGAAAAAACAAGCAGCAAGGCTGAACAGAAAAATCCATCGTGAATATATTCAATGCCAGCTATAAAAGAAGATAGCGCGAGAAACCATTAGTTCCACAATGAATAAAAATACCCGCCGTCTGTTTTTCGAGCGACTTTCCGCACAACGCCCAAACCCGACGACTGAACTTTTATTCGACAACGGGTTCGAGCTACTGATCGCCGTTATGCTCTCCGCGCAATCGACCGATGTAGCCGTGAACAAAGTCACTCGCCGATTATATCCGGTTGCCAACACCCCAGAAGCCCTATTGACGCTGGGTGAGGAGCGGCTTGAATCTTACCTGAAAACACTGGGGTTATATCGTGCCAAAACCCGCAATGTTCTGGCCACCTGCCAAATCCTGCTCGAGAAATATGACAGTGCGGTGCCGCGAGACCGCGCAGCGTTGGAATCACTACCCGGCGTCGGTCGCAAGACGGCGAATGTCGTGCTCAATAACATGTGCCGAAAGAATACCTGATCGACGCCCATCACTGGCTGATTCTGCATGGTCGTTATACCTGCAAGGCGCGCAAGCCCGATTGCGGTGCCTGCGTTGTCTGTGATCTGTGCGATTACCGCCAGAAAACGGAAGGCTGCAACCCGGAGTTCACCGGCAAATACAACACACCCGAATCACTTTCTATGGAAACGGCCCATGTACAGCAATGACCGACGCGGAATGCGCCAACCCTTTCTGGATGCCTGGAAAAAGCAGCGCGAAGGCCTGCCGATGACAGCACTTGAACTCAAGATCAGTGAAGTGATTGGCCAACACCCCGAATACCATGAACTGATGAACGATCCGGAACGCGCACTGGAAAAGGACTGGCTACCCGAGAACGGAGAAACCAACCCTTTTCTTCACCTCGGATTTCATCTGTCGATACGTGAGATGGTGGAAATAGACCAGCCGCCCGGTTTTCGTCAGCAGCATGAAGCGCTGTGCCGTAAATCAGGCGACATGCTGAGCGCCGAGCATCTGATTATGGAATGCTTGAGTGAAGCGCTCTGGCGTGCCCAACGCGATGGCACCGAACCCGATGGCACGGCGCTGTTGCGCTGCATGGCAGATATCGTGGGCTGATTGAGCCACAGGCTAGAGCCACAGTTCCAATGGCGCGTAATTGACGAGGGCGCGGAGAATATCGCCTCGCGTCACCACACCGACAACATCACCTATATCATTGACAATCGGCAGGCCACGAATATCCCGCGCGAGCAGTACACGGGCCAGTTCGCGGATATTAGTGTTTGTCGTTGCTGTCAATACATTGGGTGTCCCGATGGTGGATACAGGTCTTGGTGCAAGATCCGTGAATCGCACGCGTTGCCGGGTCAAATCACCTTTGGTCACAATGCCGACAAGTCTTTTTTGTGCATCGATCAGAGGCACCAAACCGATTTTCCGTCGGGTAATG
>NCKC01000048.1 GCA_002282715.1 Halothiobacillus sp. 15-55-196
ATGGGCTGTTCAAAGTCCAGGTAATTCGGGTTCATTATTCAGTCTTTCCAGATAAACGCTTTGAGCGAGATTGTAGCGCAATGCGGCCTACTCTATGACCACGGGTTGATTATCAAGCAGCCGAATGGCACCCAGCCGGGCCGCCGCCAGCAATATGCCACTTTCGGCCGTGCGGAGCGGGTCCAGCGTGTCGGGATGGCAAAGCGCAAGGTAATCGAGTTTGAAGCCGGCAGAGGTTAATCGAGTTCGGGCATCTTCCAGCACGGTGTCAAGCGGCTTTCCCAGACGAAGTTGCTGTGCGATATCGACCAGTGTGGCATGAAGCAGGGGCGCTGTGCGACGCTGATCTTCTTCCAGGAATCGATTACGCGAGCTCAACGCCAGTCCGTCCTCTGCGCGGGCCGTCGGTACGCCAACGATTTCTATCGGCATATTCAGATCGCGCACCATGCGGCGGACGATTTGCAGCTGTTGATAATCCTTTTCGCCGAATACGGCAACCTGGGGTTGGACCAGATGAAACAGCTTGGTCACGATCGTGGCCATGCCGGTGAAATGGCCGGGACGGGCAGCGCCCTCCCAGTGCGCGGCGAGTTCACCCGGGTCGACACGGATGGAGAACGGATTTGTTTCCGGTGTCAGTTCAGCCTCATTCGGCAGAAAAACCGCATCGACGTTGAGCCGCGTCAATTGCGCAATATCCTCGGATTCTGTACGAGGATACCGAGCCAGGTCGTTGATATCATTGAACTGCATCGGGTTGACGAATATGGAAACCAGCACGGATGGCTGATCTGCCCGGCTTTGTGCTGCCTTTACCAGATTCAGATGCCCGTTATGGAGATTTCCCATGGTGGGCACGAAGGCGACATTCCTTTCTGCTTTGGCCTGTGCCTGGCGCCAGTTCGATAACTGATTTAAATCGCGGATGATTTCCAATTAAACGAACCCTTCATGTTCGGCGGGAAAACTCCGGCTGCGCACGGCAGTTGCGTAGGCTTGCAACGCTTGGAGAATCGCCCCCCTGCCCCGAAGAAAATCACGCACGAATCGCGCAGGATGTGGATTCATTCCAAGCAGGTCGTTCATGACGAGCACCTGGCCATCGACATCGACACCCGCACCGATGCCGATGACGGGCACATCAATCGATTTGGCGATACGCGCACCCAAGGTATTGGGCACACACTCAACCAGAACCATGGCTGAACCGGCGTGTGTCAGCACTTCGGCATCACGCATAACGGCAGAGGCATCATCAATATCACGACCGCGAACCCGGTACCCGCCGAGTTGTCGCACTTTCTGCGGCAGCAACCCGACATGCGCGCACACGGCGATACCGGCATCCGTCATGGCTTGCACCAGATCCGCCTTGGCGGCCGTGGCTTCTATTTTCACGATATCCGCTCCGCCTTCCTGAATCAGTCGCCCTGCATTGCGGAGCACCGTGGGAGTATCGGTATCAGACAGAAAGGGTAAATCTGCCATGACCAAACCCGATGGCGCTCCACGACGCACCATCTGCGTGTGATAGATCATGTCGTGCATCGTCACGCTGAGAGTATCGCGTTGGCCTTGCACGACCATGCCGAGCGAATCGCCTACAAGAAGGATGTCGATTTCGGCCTCCATGGCCAAACGGGCAAAACCCGCGTCATACGCGGTTACCATCGCGATCGGCGTTTGATCGCGTTTGGCCTTCTGCAGGGTGGTCAGCGTTTTGGGCTTAACACGTTGTGTACTCGTGCTGGTTTCGCCGAGGGGTGTCTGACTGCTCATGGATTCAATGCCTTTTCTGTGAAATCGTTGAGGGAGCAACGATATGCAATGGGTGCTCAGGCGCAGATGACAGCAGCTCCGCAATAAGACGGCCATCAGGCAACCGGGTATCCGGCGCAATTTCATGCCAAGGTGCCAGAACAAAGCGGCGTTTGGCAATTCCGGGGTGTGGAATGGTCAAGGTGGGTGTGTTCATGGTCATTTCGCCGTACGTCAAAATGTCCAGATCCAGCACGCGCGCACCCCATGCCTGAGTGGAAAGCCGACCTGCGGATTGCTCCAAACCCTTGAGTGCCTGCAACAATGAGATGGGTGTCAGGCTGGTTGAAATCAAGGCGACGGCGTTGACGTAATCCGGCTGATCCTGCGGCCCCATCGGAGGATTTGCGTACAATTGAGATGTTCGCAACACGTCGGTGCCCGGTAACCCATCAAGCGCGGACATGGCATCCACAAGTTGCTTGACCGGCTGATCAAGATTGCTGCCCAAGGCTATGAACGCATGGACATTGTCTGATTCAGAATCGGGCGGACGGGGCGTGTCTGTGGCCGGGCGCATCAATGAGAGCTTTCGCTTGTTATTTATTCGTGGATGGGTTCTTGGGCTGGCGCGGGGGACGTCGCCGACGCGGGCGGCGCTGCGGATCGCCATGCCGAGCAAAATCTTCAGGCAGATGAGTCGGAACGGTTTCACCTGAATCCATGTCGCGCTCGGGTGCGTATTGTCGCCAGAATTGGCATATATCAGGAGAAACCTCGCCTATTTCACTGCGCAGACAGAGAAAATCGAGGGCGGCACGGAACCAGGCATGGGCCAGCAGGTGTTTTTGCTGATCTTTGAGTTCCGTCATTGCCATGCCCATCGGCATCCCCTGTGCGGCTTGTTCGAGTGTCGGCTGGAGTGACCAGATCACGCGCATCAAATCGGTCAGGCGACGAGGGATGGCAACCTGCTTGACCGTTGACTCGATGACTTCATCCATGGCCAAGGCAAAGGCAACGTCTGAGTCGACGCGTTGATGCAGCCAGTGCTCACGTCGACGGCTTAAATCGGCCCACAACAACCCCGCCAGCATGAATGCAGGATTAACAGGCAGCTGATGGCCGACGCGTTCATCCGTGCCGACAAGGACGCGCTCGACCAATCTCGAGATACGGTCATAGTCGCGATTGAGCAGGTCATCGAGCCCCGGGAAGAGATAACCCAACAAATCCAGTTCACGCAATTTGAGGAAGGCGGCCCAGGCATATCCACCCTGGAATATCTTGATGCTTTCATCGAACAAACGGGCCGGCGCGATGGATTTCAGCAGGTCGCGGCATTCTTGGATGGCAGAAACGGAATCATCGGTCAGGGTGAAACCGAGCTTGGCCATGAAACGCGCCGCTCGGAGCATTCGGACGGGATCTTCCTGATAGCGCGTTACGGGGTTGCCGATGATGCGTAAATGGCCGGTTTCGATATCCTGCCAACCCTGCACATAGTCAACAATCTCAGCGTTGGCAAAGTTGTAATACAACGCATTACAGGCAAAATCTCGACGCCATACATCTTCATCAATGCTGCCAAAAACGTTGTCACGAAGAATCCGCCCTTGGTCCGAACGGCGAACGCCGTCCTCGTCACCACCACGGAATGTCGTTACTTCAATCATGTCATGGCCGAAGATAACGTGAACAATGCGAAAACGACGGCCGATAATTCGCGCATGGCGGAATAGAGACCGCACCTGCTCGGGCTTTGCATCCGTGACCACGTCGAAATCTTTAGGTCTCATGCCTCGGAGCAAATCCCGGACACAACCGCCCACCAGAAAAGCGGCATAGCCCTGATCATGCAAGCGCTGCAATACATTCAGGGCGTGATCGCTGATCTGTGAAGCCACAAGCCCGTGCGTGTCTGGTGAAATCCGGGTCGGTTCTGGTTTGTCAGGAAACAAGGTGTTGATTTCTCAATATAAACAAAATGAGTTTTATCGTATGTCAGAGATGATGCCGGCAATAATGATACAAAAAAGATGGCAGAGTCTAACATCCGGGCGACAACTCACCATCATAGTCTGGCGAAAATCATGAAAATAGAGGCACGAAATATAACCACGAGTTCGTGGCATTCGGCAAGCTGTGATAAATTTCGAGGCATGTTTGATTTTAATTATTTATCTGCTCTTGATATTTCGTCGGTGTTAAGCCCACAAAAACGAGGCGGCGTCGGAAATTGCGCCCTTGCAAACAGATTGGAGAGCAAGCCCAGTTCATGAATTCGTTGATTCCAATCGTTCTTCTCCCCTTCTTAAGTGCACCGTTTGTTGCGTGGATTGGCGGACGTAGTCGCCGTGCTGCGGCTTGGTCTGCCGCTGCTGTCACGCTTTTATGCCTGGCTTTGCTTGGGGGCTTGATTAGCCAGCTTGTGCACACAAATGGTCTGAACGTTGCGCACGTTATCAGCTTCAACTGGATGCCTTCGATCGGCCTCGAATTTGCCTTCCGCATTGATGGTTTGAGCTTGCTCTTTACCGGCTTGATCCTGATTATCGGCTTGCTGGTCGTGGCTTATGCCCGCTATTACCTCGCTGCCCAGGACAGTGCGGCACGGTTTTTTGCCAGCTTGATGCTCTTTATGGGAGCCATGCTGGGGATTGTGCTTTCAGAGAACCTGATTCAGATGGTTGTGTTCTGGGAGCTCACCTCGCTGACTTCTTTTCTTCTGATCAGCTTCTGGCAACAGCGTAAGGAAGCCCGTTATGGTGCACGGATGGCATTGGCCGTCACCGGTTTAGGCGGCCTGGCTCTGCTCGGGGGCGTGCTTTTGCTCGGACATGTGGCCGGCAGTTATAACCTCAGCGTGATTCTCGACTCGGGTGATAAAGTCCGAGAAAGTCCGTTGTATCTGCCGATTTTGCTGCTGATTCTGTTGGGGGCATTTACCAAATCGGCGCAGTTTCCTTTCCACTTCTGGCTGCCCAATGCGATGGCTGCGCCAACGCCCGTTTCTGCTTATTTGCACTCCGCCACCATGGTCAAGGCCGGACTCTTTCTGCTGGCTCGCCTGTTCCCCGTACTTTCCGGCACGAATGAGTGGCTGCTGCTGGTCGGCGGTGCCGGGCTAATCACGTTCCTGCTTGGTGCTTACACGGCATTATTCAAACATGATCTCAAAGGTTTGCTGGCCTACTCCACCCTGAGCCATTTGGGATTGATTACGCTTCTGTTTGGCTTTGGAACACCCATGGCCGCCGTAGCTGCCGTGTTTCATCTGATCAATCACGCCACATTCAAAGCTTCACTATTCATGGTTGCGGGTATTGTCGATCACGAAACAGGCACACGCGACATGCGTCGTCTCGGTGGTTTGGCGCGCAAGATGCCGCATACGGCCGCACTGGCCATCGTGGCGGCATCGGCCATGGCGGGTGTTCCCCTGCTAAATGGCTTTTTGAGCAAGGAGATGTTTTTCAGCGAAGCGGTCGATGTGGCGCAAGATTTCGGCTCCAGTTGGGCCCTGCCTCTGCTGGTAACCTTGGGGGGCGTGATGTCGGTCGCCTACTCCATCCGCTTTATTCACGATACGTTTTTCGGCACCCCATCGCCTGATCTGCCCACTGAAATTCACGAACCGCATCGCGGTATGCGCATTCCGATCGATATCCTGGTGCTGGTGTGCCTTGCCGTCGGGCTCTTTCCTGCTCTGCTCGTGGGCGGTTTGCTGAATCTGGCTGCCGGTGCGGTACTCAATGCCCCACCACCTCATTTCAGCCTTGCGCTCTGGCATGGTTTCAATGCGCCGCTGATGATGAGCGGCATCGCCTTGGTGGGTGGTTTGCTGGTGTATCTCGCGCGTCGCCCGTTGACTCGTTGGCACGAACATAGTTTGGGACGAATAAGCGCCCGTGCCGTCTACGACCACCTCATGGTGCTGATGCAGACCGCTGCGGAGACCGTCACCCACCGTTTCGATCAGGAGCGTCTGCAATCCATGGTTTTCTGGACGACCGGAGTTGCTATTGTTGCAGGCCTGATTGGCTTTTTGAGTTATCAGGCACCACTTTTCGGCAACGATTCGCAAGCCGCACCGTTTGATGCGCTAACGGCTGCGGGCATGGTCATCATGATGGGCGTGTCTTTATGGCTTGTGCGTCATCACCGACAGCGATTGTTTGCGCTCTTGTTGATGAGTGTGCTCGGCTTGGGGGTCTCCTTGCTCTTTGTTCGTTTTTCTGCGCCTGATCTGGCGTTGACGCAACTCTCTGTTGAGGTCATTACGGTCATTTTGATGCTGTTGGCGCTGCGTTATCTGCCGCAACAAACCCGTTCGGAGCTTGATCCGAAAGATCGTCCGCGAATCCGCCGTGATGCTGCAATCGCCGTACTCAGTGGGGTGGGTATCGCACTATTTACCTATGCTGTCATGTCGCGTGACTACGAAACGATTGCCGGTTATTTTCTGGCAAACAGCCTCACGGAGGGCGGTGGTCATAACGTCGTCAATGTGATTCTCGTCGATTTCCGCGGGTACGATACCTTTGGTGAGATCAGCGTTTTGGCGCTGGCCGCACTGGGCGTTTATGCCCTGCTACAGGGGATGCGACTGCCACCTGCTGTCTCCGTTCCCATCGCCAGTGGGCGGATCGCGCATGCCCAATTGTTGCAAACCGTATCGCGTCTGCTGTTGCCGATGACGTTGATGTTCGGCATCTACATTCTGCTACGCGGCCACAACGCGCCCGGCGGTGGGTTCATTTCGGGTTTGATTATCGCCAGTGCACTGATGACTCAATATCTCGCTCAGGGCATCGATTCAAGCGAACGCGCCCTGAGCGTACCCACACACGGTGCGATTGCTTTGGGGTTGTTTCTCGCACTGGGAACGGGCTTGGGCTCGATTGTTCTGGGCTATCCGTTCCTGACTTCGGCATTCACCCACCTGCATTTGCTCGTTGTGGGTGATGTTGAAGTCGCTTCGGCCATGCTGTTTGATCTCGGCGTATTCTTTGTTGTCATGGGCGCCAGCGTGCTCATGCTGACCCAAATGGCCAAACTCACACGGGTTGAGCCCACTGTTCACGCTTCCGGGCAGGTGGCCAAATGATGTCGATTCTTTTTGCCAGCCTGATCGGTTTTCTGACCGCAGCGGGCGTATTTCTCTCACTAAGGGCGCAAACATTTCCTGTTGTGCTGGGGCTTACCCTGCTCTCCTACGCAGTCAATCTCTTTCTGTTCGGCATGGGGCGGCTTAAAACGGATGCCGCTGCCGTATTGGGCAAAAGCGCGAGCTATACCGATCCATTGCCACAAGCCCTGGTACTGACGGCCATCGTTATTGCCTTTGCCATGACGGCATTTGTGATTGTACTGGCGCTCAAAACCCGTGCTGAGTTGGGGAATGATCATGTCGATGGCGAGGACGACGCGTCATCGAACGAGCAAGGCGGTCCATCAGCATGACGACTAACGCAAACCTTGCGACCCATTCGTTTGATCAAATACTGGTTCTGCTGGTGTTTCTTCCCGTATTGAGTGCCATTGCACTGATCGCCTTGCACCGTGCCGGTTGGCGCCTGAAGCGTCTGATCAGCGCAGTCAGCGTCGGTATTCTGCTGCTGGCGACGATCTATCTGATGGTCAGCGGCGCGGGCAACACGCCACAGGTTTATCCCATGGGCGATTGGCCTGCGCCATTCGGCATCGTTTGGGTGTACGACCGGCTTTCCGGTCTCATGTTGCTCCTGACGGCGACTCTCGGCGTCGTTAGCCTCACTTACGCCATCGCCACGAATGAAGATCACAACGGCGCTCATTTCCACGCGCTGTTCCAGGCTCAATTATTCGGTCTGAACGGCGCCTTCCTCACCGGAGATGTGTTCAACCTGTTCGTGTTCTTCGAAGTGCTCTTGCTGGCCTCCTACGGACTGATGCTTCATGGCGGAGGGGCTGCGCGAAGCAAGGCCGGGTTGCATTACATGGTCATCAATCTGGTGGGTTCGACCCTGTTCCTGTTCGCTGTGGGGGCGCTGTATGGCGTTCTGGGTACGCTGAATCTTGCCGATCTGGCCGTCAGAATTGGCCTTGCACCCACCAGCCTGTATGGGGTCATCGCCGCTGCCAGTCTGATGTTGTTCGTGGTGTTTGCCATCAAGGCCGCTGCATTTCCCCTTTATTTATGGCTGCCCGGCACTTATGCCGAAACATCGGCACCCGTCGCCGCCTTGTTTGCCATCATGACCAAGGTCGGGTTGTATGCAATGCTCCGTGTTCACGGCACGTTATTTGATACCGCTACTGCACCGGCCAGTTTGGTGAATCTCATCGGCCCGTGGGAGCTTTGGTTGGGGATAATGACACTCATCATGGCCACGCTGGGCGTACTGGCGGCGATGAATCTCCGCCGCCAAGTGGCTTACCTGATTTTGGCTTCCGTGGGCACGCTGTTGATTGCATTGGGTGTGAATACCACCGAATCCATCGAAGCCGCGCTGTATTACTGGATTCATACGACACTGCTATCCGCAGGTTTCTTCCTGCTGGCCGACATTGTTCGAAGAAGTCGCGGTGATGATGATTGGCGTATTCAGCCTGCGATGCCGAGAGCCACGTTGATCGGTGGACTGTTCTTTATCTACGCGATGGGTATGGCGGGTTTGCCCCCTCTGACCGGCTTTTTTGGCAAGACAATGATCTTGCATTCGGTATTGGGTTCTCCCTTGATGGGTGCGATTTTCGCGGTGGTTCTGACCACCAGTGTGCTTCTGGTTATTGCGCTAGCACGGAGTGGCAGCACGCTGTTCTACCGTGTGGATCATCAGGAGCAACAGGTTACGGCGCAGACAGTCTCTTCATTTGCCTGGTTGGCTGTGTTCACGCCTTTGATTCTTGCGGCGGCGATGGTGATTTTTGCACTGCCACTGACCGGTTGGTTGCAAAACACAAGCATGCAGATCAAGGATACTTCCGTGTATATCCGTCAAGCTCTGGATCCGGCCGTGTCTCGTCTGCACACAGAGGAACCGAAACAGCCCAATCCAGCGCATGTGTCACCCCACTTTCCGTCGGTTAATCAAGAATGAAAAAGGTGTTACCCCATCCACTGCTCAGTCTGATTTTGCTGGGTTTATGGCTGTTGCTAAACAACAGCCTGTCCGCAGGGCAAATTCTGCTGGGTTTAATCCTTGGCATCGCGATCCCGCTCTGGGTGCGTCACGCGCTCGCAATTCACTTACCCATTCGTAAGCCATTCGCCCTGTTGGCTTACATCGCATTGGTACTCAGGGACATCATCGTTGCCAATTTCGTGGTGGCCAAGCAGGTGCTCGGGCCTAACCGGGCTCTGCAACCGCATTTTCTGAACATCCCGCTGACGGTATCGCACCCCACGGCGATCAGCCTGCTCGCCAGTACCATTACACTCACGCCCGGCACCGTTTCCTGTGAACTGAGTCAGGATGGTCGAACATTACGAGTACATGCGTTGCACACGCTCGATTCCGTCGCCGAGGTTGCGGGCATGAAGGAAAGGTACGAACGAAGACTAATCAGGATCTTTGGTGAAAAAAGCACTTCGACCGTGCAGGAGCACCCATGATCACGGTAGCAACTCAGATTGGACTTGTTCTCGTCGGTTTGGCCTGTTTGCTCAGCCTCTATCGTCTGTGGCGCGGGCCCACCCTGCCCGATCGGATTCTTGCCCTGGATACGCTGACAATCAATGTCATCGCATTAATCGTACTGTTCGGCCTATGGATTGGTAACACCATCAATTTCGAAGCGGCTCTATTGATGGCCGTTCTGGGCTTTATCAGCACCGTCGCCTTGAGCAAATATGTACTGCGTGGCCAGATTATCGAAGCGCATATCGACGATAAGCAAGTCGGGAAATCAGGAGATTAAACATGTTATCCGAGTTTACGCATTGGCTTATTTCCGGCCTCATCTTGCTTGGCAGCTTTTTTGTGCTGCTGGGTTCGGTCGGCATGGTCAAGTTTCCTGACTTCTTCATGCGTCTTCATGCGCCGACCAAAGCGTCAACACTTGGCGTCACCGCGATTCTGGTTGCCTCGATGATCTACTTCACAATCAAACATCAAAGCCCTTCGCTGCATGAATTATTGATCGTGGTATTTCTTTGGCTGACGGCGCCGATCAGCGCCCTGATGATGGCTTCTGCCGGTCGACGTGTGCATAAAAAAAAGGCGGACACAGACTGAGCCCGTGTCCACCGCCAAAACGCTGCTATGCAGATGCTTACAGTCTGAACTGATTGATCTTCGCTTGCAGCCCTTCGGCCAGTCGCGCCAGTTCTTCGGAGGCAATCCGGGTCTGGCCCGCACCTTCGGCGGATTGTTCGCTGATCGAAGAGATCTTCTGAACATTCCGGTTCATTTCTTCTGTCACCGCACTTTGTTCTTCAGCCGCGCTGGCA
>NCKC01000049.1 GCA_002282715.1 Halothiobacillus sp. 15-55-196
AATGGCTGGCAGCATGATAAGTGCCCACGTAAAAATAAGTGGGGACTATTGTCGAGAGTACGGCATCAATTCAAAAGGTGGCTGCGCTGGACGCTTACGCTCAACCTATACGTGAAAAGTGTCCACTGCGCGGACCTACTACGGCAATTGAGCGCTGGCCGAACCATCTCGGCAATCAGCGAAGAATTTAAGCTCGATCTATCGGGAAATTTGAATGTACGGTTCGGAGCGACCGCGCTCGCCGCCGACCTGGTCTACCGCCCCGTTGCCTACCTGCTCAATCACGACGCATATGACCGAGATTCTCTCTCTAGCCCACATGGTGGAGCAGGGGCCTTCAGCGCTTCAATTACGCAGACCGACAAGGGGTCACTGTTCCGCCTGGGGCAGGACTACGACGTGGACTTGACCGCTTTGGTAGTAAAGCACCTCAACGCAGATACAGGCCTGGACTTCGGTGGAATCGACACCGCCCGGTTTGGCGACCTTGAGCTGCTGGTATTTCCTGCGCTGGACGACCTTGATCGGCCCTTACTAGACGTGAGCTGGGCCGATGCTTCACGCGCTTTCGTCGCCCGACTCAACCCGATACAAGTACCGTATTTCAGCGGTTTCCTGTTCCGCCTGAGTATCACGAACGACGGCAAAATCGCCTACTCGGGCGTCTGCATTGCAGAACGTGATACAGACGGCAAGTTCGAGTGCAAGTTCGAGCTGAGTGACCAAGTGCGCGCCAGAACCGACAGCACCGAACTGGAGATCTTCGGCTTCCATGGCGACTACTCCCGCGAAGGCACGCTGTGCTGCCGGTGGCGGGTCGGGTACATTCGGGAGTTGCATTTTCAGGGTCACATGGTGGGTCGCGGAGCTAGCCCGGTCAAATTCGACTGGCTGGAAAAATCCACTCGGCCGTCCGCGGCGGAGCGGGTGAAGGGAGCCCTGACGATCAATCGTGGCAATCCGGGATTCACCAACCACATCGGCGGGCGTGAGGCGGACCCTTGGGTCCCGGCCAATCGCGATCTTACATCCCTTTTTGCGCGGCTCCATCCACCGAGGTCGGAGGGGTTGTTCTTCCAGAACATGGGCGAGGGGCGGCTGCAATTCGTAGAGTGGTTCAGGGCGCTGCTGGCCAAGTACCAGCACCACCAGGTGGTCATTTTCGATCCCTATTTCGAGGCCGCCGGCTTGGGCCTGGTGTTGCTCTGTGCTGCACCGAAGTCCGACTACATCGTCTTCAGATCCCTCCCCAAGAAGCAATCCAAGGAAAGCGAAACCACGCCGGGCGAATCCGATAAACCCACCCCTAGCGGGATTAACAACCTGCTGGTGAACTGCGAACAGAACCACCACCTACTGAAATGCATCAAACTACGCATCTACGGCCTGAAAGAAGGCCGTCTGCATGATCGCTACATCCTGATCATGGGACCGGATAAGTTACCGGTCGCGGGTTTCAACCTTTCTAACTCGTTTCAGGCAGCCGCCGCAAAATACCCCTTACTGGTCACCTCGATCCCTGCGGATGTATTGCTCAAGGTTGAGCAATACAATTCCGGGCTGGTGAAGGAGGCCCAGCAGGCCGATGGTGAGACCAAGAATCCCTCCATGCTGCTTCTCTTCGACTCCACGGCATCGCTGACAGCGCCGACAGCGCCGACAGCGCCAAGACGCTACGAGCCACTAGGTCTACTTGAGAAGGCAAAGGCAGGCGACGTGCTGAGCGTTTGGACCGGCGAGCCGTCGCTAAAAGGCTTGAGCGGCGATCAGTTGAAGGAGAGGATGACGGTGCTGGACCTGCTCAAGGGTGATTCGCTCGTGCTGCCCGAGACGGCAGGCTTGCGCAATTGCCTGGACCAGCAGGCGGGTGACTTCGCGGACTTCACGGCGACCTGGGAGGTGCTCGGCGAGGTGCTCGCGCATTCACGCACCGAGGATCACCGCTTTTGCGGGCTTGAATCCGAGTGTGGTTTTCTGGAGTTCCTGGCGCGGTTCCTCGAGGAATCGTTCAACCGCGCGCATGACGAGGTGGACAAGGAATTGGCCGTTATGGATCCCAGGCTCTTTCGGAAACCAATCGAGGCCTTGCTATACCGCTCCTTTCACCCGCATCAATTGTTCCATCCGACAAAGTATGCAGCCCTGACTTGGTCGGAGTACTACACCGTCAAGTTTTTGTGGTGGTATGCCCCAGACGCACTGCTGGCGATCGCCGAAGACCAAGTTGCCGGTCTACCAGTGGAGCCTCAAGGCCCAGATGCAATGCGGCTATCCCTGTTGAGTCAGATCATCAGCGAAATTTCGCTGTCGATACAGTTCGACATCAGCGATGCGCAGCGGGATCGCCTCGTTCGCAGCAGCAATGGTCTGCTGCAATGGATGGGGCTGAATGCAATTGAGAGGCTGCTGGAAAAGCCGGGTGGGCTCGCCACAGTGCTGCAGTTGATGTGCGTCTTTCCCTGCCCGGATCGTATGCGAGCCTTAGGATGGATGATCCATCATGCGGCAAGTATTCCGGAGAAGGCTGAGATCTACAAAGGGTTAGTCGCGGCGCTGCACAAGGCACTGCCGCCGCCGATCTCCGTTGACGAGCTAAGGCGCCTAGTCAACTCCATGCGAGGGCATATGCAGCAACTGGCTTGGGCCGAGCCGTGGTTGTTCAGGGATGTGGTCTTGCCTTTGTTGCAAAATGGCCGCGCCAACACCGACGATGCTTGCGAGATCTGGGTTCAAGAGCTGGCCGGTATGCTGGAACCGAAGCTGAATGGCCAGTCGCGGCTGTTTGACCTAGCGCGCGAGGGCCAGACGACCAACATCACTGCGTTCCTCTTCTCCTATAGCAGCCACCAGCGACAGCAGGCCTGCCTGAAGTCGATGCAGGCAATTCTGAGGCGGCAAAAGCGGATCGTGCAACAGCCCCTCGCCAGCACCTCGGACTGGACCCGGTGGGACGATGCTCTGGTGATCTCAATGTGGATACTGACCTTTATCCGATGGGGGCAGTATTATCTGCGCGAGCGCGGCATGACCCACCGTGAGCTGGAGAAGCTGTCGCGGGATGCCCGCGAGCTTGCGATGGTCAGGTCGATGGTCGAATGGCGCTCGGAGGTCGCAGGCCAGCCGGGCCAGCTCGCTGCGTTCCTCGATCAGATGGAGGAGCTCCTGGCCTCATGCGACGAGTCGAAAAGCAAAGTTCAATAATCGGTTCAGCGATGGCCTAGCTGGAAAGCCGCTGTTCTTTATCATATCGGGATGAGTATCAGAGGACCACTACACACATTCAAACGTATCAGTTCAGATTGGTGTGCGTTGTTCGTACGCAATCAATAGGCTTGAACAATAGTGCGGATTCAACCGGTGGATGCAACACACTAGGAGTGTTGCAGATGAAGCCAAGACCGAGGATCTATTACACGGTGAGCCAGAAGGCCCTGATGTGGGATCGCTGGCAAAAAGGCGAGTCGCTCCAGTGAATCGCCCAGTTTTTTTATCGAAACCACTCTTCGATTCAGCGGATTCTGGCTGAGTCAGGCGGGATCAGTTCGGCCCAACGATTTCGCTCACCGCCAGCAATGAATCGATGCTGAATTGCCGGCGAGGGTGTAATAAGTTTTGTGTAAACGGTCATTTGGCAGGAGACTGCCAGCATACGAGGAGCAGCAATGACCGAACCGAAACGTAACAAACGAGTTAAACCCGATCCCGAACTAGTAAAACTGGCCGACGCCCTGTTAGCCAACTATCAGAAACCCGAAGACCTGATTGGCGAGAATGGCCTGCTCAAGCAACTGACCAAGATGCTGGTTGAGCGGGCACTCGAAACCGAGATGACCGAACACCTCGGCCACGGTAGGAGCGGCGCTGTTAACAACAGCACCGGCAACACCCGCAACGGTCACAGTGCCAAGACCTTGCAGGGCGATTTTGGTGAATTGCCACTGGATATTCCCCGTGACCGCCAAGGCGCATTCGAGCCGCAACTGATTGCCAAGCATCAGACCCGTTGGTCTGGTTTTGACGACAAGATCATCTCGCTGTATGCCCGCGGCCTGAGCGTGCGGGAGATCCAGGGGCATCTTGAAGAAATGTATGGCACCGAGGTGTCACCAAGCCTTATCTCGGCGGTCACGGACGCCGTGAGCGAGGATGTGAAGGTCTGGCAGGCACGCCCGCTCGATCCGCTGTACCCGATTCTCTATCTGGATTGCATCCACGTCAAAGTGCGTGACGCCGGTGCGGTCCGAACCAAAGCGGTGTATTTGGCGATCGGTGTGAACATGGATGGACACAAGGAAGTATTGGGACTGTGGATCGCCCAAACCGAGGGTGCCAAGTTCTGGCTGCAGGTTGTCACTGAGCTGAAGACGCGGGGCGTGCAAGACATCTTTATCGCCTGTGTCGACGGACTCAAAGGCTTCCCGGAAGCCATCGAGGCAGTCTATCCGAAAGCGGCGGTGCAACTGTGCATCGTGCATATGGTCCGCAACAGCCTGAACTTTGTGCCGTGGAAAATGCAGAAGGAAGTTGCCGCCGATTTGAAGCTGATTTACACCTCGTCGACAGTTGAACTCGCCGAGCAAATGCTGACCGACTTCGAAAAGAAGTGGGACAAGGATTATCAGTCGATTGGGCTGAGCTGGCGACGCAACTGGGCTCGGATCATCCCATTTTTTGACTACCCGCCTGAAATCAGAAAAGTAATCTATACGACAAACGCTATCGAATCGATTAATATGAGCCTACGCAAAGTCATCAAAACTCGCAGTTCATTCCCGACCGACGAGGCGGTGACCAAGCTGTTTTACCTGGCGCTGAGAAACATCAGCAAGAAGTGGACGATGCCAATCCGGGACTGGAAAGCCGCGCTGAACCGCTTCTCCATCCAGTTTGAAGAACGGATTTCGCTGAGTTAATAGAAACCCCGTTTACACAAAATCCAAGACACCCCCTTGCCGGCCGGTGCAGCGCCTTGTTAGGCGCGATCATATCAATTGGTTACGCTTATGCATTTGCGCGGTCTACACGCCACTGAACGTAGCCGCAACAGCCAACCCCAAGGCAAACACCAGAAACGAGAGCATAGTCATCCAAGCAAGCTTGTTACGTGAAACTTTCTCTGCATTACCATGCATTGTCGCCCCGTTCATTGGTCGCGAATATTCGGTATCACGGTGCTCGGCATGGTTTTCCTGCTTGCCTTCATATGCTCGGGTTGTCGCTGGTTGCTCGGATACCCGCACCGTCATCATTCCGTGCTTCATATGATTGGTTACCAGCCACCAGTTCATGGGGTACGCCACGATGAAGCCAACGAGAAGGGCCATAGACATCACGAACCAAAATGCCGGATCGGTGGGGGTATTGCTCGCCGGAACATACTGCTTCGCCAAAACCATCGTCGGCACCATGCCCGCCATAAGGCAGTTCATCGACAGCAATTCCGGAAAGAAAGTACTGGTGAGCGAACGTCTGTATGAACCACCTGCCATGTCACGCATGAAAAGAGCCTGGAAGATCATCCAGCCAAACCCGAACCCCAAAAGGTACTCCAACGAAATATCCGTCACTTTGGATAGATGGAAGAAACTAGCGATTACGGCACCCGCCAGGATACCCACGCCATCGCCCGCCACACAATGCATTGTCGAGCCGAGCACCTGCCGCCAGCGCACAGCCACGTAGCGTTCATGCAATCCCGGTAGTGGTTCGCGGCAGCCAAGTACGTAAAGAAAGGCCCCCAATGGTCCTGTGTATGCAGTCAGCAATACGAAGCCCCATTTGAGGACCGGCGATTCGGGCGTAGAGCGGATATCTATTGCTACAAAAAGTACAGATATCGCAGTCAGGACGAACCAAAGAAGCATTACACCATCAAGCATCTCGATCCCTCGTCTGTTCTGTGCCTAACGAAACTGCAGGAAAGCCCAGCCCGTTCGGGAGTCTGGCTCCCATCAAGCGCCTTGAACTGCGTATGTGGTAATCAGCCAGGAAGGAGTGCAGTTTGCGCTACACACACATCAAGACCGGCCCACGTTAGCGTTAAATTTGCCCGGAATCTCTGCTTCTCATTGCTTCAATTTTACGGGAGGACGTTTCTCTGTTTTCTGAGCAAGATCAAAGAGTCTCATTCCTGTGAAGCTTAAGCACGCTTGATGCCACCTGAGTATGATTCTCTGGTGCCACGGGTCCCTCGATTATTTGGCAATAATCTTACCGTACATCCCTTTGTGAGCATGCCCCGGTACGGGACAGACGTAATAATAGGTGCCAGGTAAAAGCTTAAACCACTTCGTTTGACGAACGTGGATTACGGTAGTCTTCCCATCGGCCGGGCCTGATAGACCTGTTGAGGCAATCAGGCCCGCCTCATGGTTATCGTCACGATCTGATCGGCCGAGGTGGGGGACTTGCTCATAGGGTGGTGCTTTGGTCGTGACGACTAGCCCATGCGGCATTCCGCCGTCCATGTTGGTCAGCTCAAATTTAAGCTGGCTTGAAGCGGGGACAAGGATCGTCGGATTGACCTTGCCATGTACTTCAAAAGTGGTGTCTGGTTTGCCTGGTTCTACGGCAAATGTCGGGATGGTTATTTTTTTACCACTAAAGGATACCGCGCCGCTCTTGGTCAAGGTTCCCGCTGTGTTGCTGGCGGTTTTATACGCCTCCAGTGTTACTTGATCGTCGGCGATGGCAATTGTCGAAATGGTCAGGCTGCCCAATAGCGCAAAGACGGATGCGGAAAGCGTGAAGAAAGGCTTGGATTTTGAATTGCTGATCATGTTGAGTTCTCGGTTCGGTTTTATCAGGGCGTCCCGCGCTATCTATTTATAGTGCGAGACATGATGGGGGAATAAACCAGATCGGCTCAGTTCAGTGTCACACACTCGGTTGCCTTGCTTGTTCCCTACAAGACTCTGTGATGAAAGAAAAAATATAAAGGGTCGGGTCGTAGTGTGACGCGCTGTCGTGTGAGAAGTTCAGATCTGCTTCGTCATATCGCGGCAGAACCCGATTGCTTAGTGAAATGAGGCTTGAAATCAGCACCAACTGGCCTCGCCGAACTGTGGGTTGTGCAGCAGTTCGCGCATATTGGCCTCGATGATCCGGTAGCCGACATTGCCGTACAGTTGCTGCCGACCTTCGTTGAGTATCAAGGTTGGGCTGCCTGCAACCTGGTAGCGCTTCTGGGCTTCAATGTCGGCATGCAGGGCGGCATGAGCCTCGCCACAGTTGAGTTTGTCCTGAATGGCCGAGACCGGAAGGTTCATTGATTCTGCGAGGGCGCATTGCACTTCTCTCCGAGCAATGTTCTGTTGCTCCGCAAAGAAGTGCTTACGCAGGTTCCAGGCCAGTGTGCCTTGTTGTTCGAGTAGTTGCACTGCCTTGATGAACAGGTGTGTGCTCGTGGACGAGGCTGGCACGTCACCGGTCCAGATATTTGGGTGAACCCTGACATGGTCCCAATCCCGGGCCACATCCAGAGTATGCTGGCTAAAACCCGCGAATCCCCCCTTATCCGCCCAGCCTTTGTCGATGTGTTCTCCAGTCGAGGCGAACAGCGGGATGTATCGCGGTGTTACTGTCACCTGTTCGGGGAAGTCTTGCTGTAATTGCTCGATCCGTATCTGGGCGCCATAGGCCCAGATGCAGAGAATGTCCGTGAAGTATTCAACCTGGATTTTTTTTGTCATTTCGAAGGCCTCGTCGATTTTGTCATGAGCGAAGTGTTTTTCAAAAACAAAGGCCATTTATCCTGTAAATGGCCTTTAGTTGATCAAAAGGCAAATTAATTCACTGATTCTTGAAGAGCTTTTTGCACCCTATTACAAAGGTCAAAGAGTCTGCTCACCGTTGCCAGAAGCTCCGGAATTTTTCCTTTTGTTCTTTTGTCAGAACGGCATCCATTTTCTTGTGCGCTTCTGCCGAGTTCTGATACATCTGCTGCTGCAACTTGAAGATGCCCCTTTGGGCCTCCTCAATGGCAGCGCTGTCAGGAGTTGGCGCCTCGCTCAAGTCCGCGATTTTTGCCTGCTGATCCTGAATTTCACCCATCAAGGTCCAATTGGATTTGCGGGTCTGGTTCTGAATGGTGTTGATTTTTGCTTGCTGATCTTCGGTGAGTCCGAGCGGATTTTTCGAGTAACCACTCCGTGCTCCGGGGCCGTAGCCGCCCACCATGCCTGGGCCAGGACCATAACCACCCATCATGCCCGGACCGTAACCGCCACGATAACCGTTCATCATGCCCGGGCCGTAGCCGCCACGATAACCGTTCATCATGCCTGGGCCGTAGCCTCCATCATAACCGTTCATCATGCCCGGACCGTAGCCGCCCTCGTAACCATTCATCATGCCCGGACCGTAACCGCCACGATAACCGTTCATCATGCCTGGGCCGTAGCCTCCATCATAACCGTTCATCATGCCCGGACCGTAACCGCCACGATAACCGTTCATCATGCCTGGGCCGTAGCCTCCATCATAACCGTTCATCATGCCCGGACCGTAGCCGCCCTCGTAACCATTCATCATGCCTGGGCCGTAGCCGCCACGATAACCGTTCATCATGCCTGGGCCGTAGCCGCCACGATAACCGTTCATCATGCCCGGGCCATAGCCGCCACCACCCATCATGCCTGGGCCATAACCACTTGGTGGGGTGGGCGGAGTATCCGGTTCTGCCGCCAGCGCGACTGTTGCGGCTCCGCTTAGAATGGCTACAAAAGCATAAGCGATAAGCTTATTGGAAGATCGAATGCGAATCATGATTATTTCCCTCTTTTGCGTTGACGCTGAGGGCCGCCAAGCCGTGAAGCTGGGCTTCCCTTTGAATGGGCGGGGCGGGTATCGCCCAGCACCTCGCACCGAACATCCCGCGGATCACTCCACAAAGATGTTCCTTTTCTTGAAGTATTCGGCGAGGCCGTACTCCAAAAAATTTCCGATCTAGGCAACCCTTTATCTCGCGCCCGGGTATGCAAAAAGGTTGGGGTAGTACCTATTTAGTATCAAAGCCAAAAATTGGCGCGGTGGCATCCTCTAACGATAGGGATAGATGCAGAGTAATCGTGATTTTGGGCTTGAAGGACTCTGTGTATCCGATAAGGTCAATCGCTGTCCTTCAGAATTCGTCTTCGTTTTAGAAATTCTTCTTCGTCGATGTCACCATGGGCGAATCGCTTATCCAGAATGTGCAATGCTTCGTCGCGACGAGCCTGCCGAGTCAACTCGGAATCCCTGGACGGGGTACCCCGATGAGTGCCCGTGCCGGAAAGCCAGCGAATCAGTCCAATGATGAGGACGATGAGTAGCACTAGACTCAGCAACATGAAGATGACGCCGAATCCAGAACCGTGTCCACCCCATCCGCCGCCAAACATCATGGGGCCGTAACCGTTGTAATATCCCATTATTCATCTCCTCTTTGAAAACCGGTGTGTTAACGCCAGATTTGATCTGAACATCCATGCGAAATGTTACGCCCGTACCCGTTGGGGGTGTAATGATTGCCTCATGCCAATCAGGGTGTGGCCTCTTCACGCCCTGTGGCGATATTGCAGAGTAGAGCCAGTCCATGACTCATGACTTGAACCGTGGGGTCATCCGGGCTCAGATCGTATTGGGGGGCGGCCTTGGTGATGTCGTTATACCCGATCCAGACTTGGCCGGTGGCATCCTGCCATGCTAGTACACGCATGGGCATATATACGCCAAACATCGGCGCTTCTTTCACCAACTGAGTCGAATGCGACACCTTACTGAAGATCAAAAGCGTTTCAGGGCGAAGAATGACGCTGATATCTTCGGCGTTAGCCTGATAGTCGATGCGGGCAAAGACGCGAATGTGTCTTTTATTCAGTTCATCAACCAGGCGATCCATGGTCTTGTGTACGCTGTAGGGGCTGGTTTCCTTGATCATTGGCTGATGAGCTGCCGCCTGGACCAGACCTGAAACCAACAGGCAAAAGACGACTATGGTAGATTGAATCGCTCGACGCATGACAAACTTCTCATCGTGATGGTTTTATGATGAATTTATAACGCAGACTTAAGGAAGGTCTGATCAATTCCCCGTTGCTTGATAAAATACCGTCATTCCTATCGTTTTGAGAGATTCCCCGCATGAAAAAGACCGGCCAGATGAGTTTTTCTGATGCGGAGATGTCGCTGAAGAAAAAACAGACTCGTCGGGAGCAGTTTCTATCGCAACTGGATACGCTGGTACCTTGGTCAGATCTGCTGGCATTGATTGCTCCGCATTACGCCACGTCGGGGCGCCGCGGTCGTCAGCCGATTGGACTTACAGTCATGCTGCGGATTCACCTGGTGCAACTGGCGTACAACTATTCCGATCCTGCGATGGAAGATGCCTTGATCGAGGTTACCTCGATCCGGCAATTTTGCCGGATCGGCATTGATGAAGTCCCTGATGAAACCACGATCCTGAACTTCCGCCACTTGCTGGAACACCATGGTCTGGCCCGGCCTTTGTTTGATGCCATCAACGCCCGACTTGCCCAGCGTGGTCTTTTTCTCAAGACCGGCACCATTGTCGATGCCAGCCTGATTGCTGCCCCGAGTTCCACCAAGAACACTGAGGGCAAACGCGATGAGGCCATGCACCAGAGCAAGAAGGGCAATCAATACTACTTTGGTGGCAAGGTCCATATCGGGGTGGACGAGGGACCAGCAGGTCTCGTTCACACGGTGGACTTCACGGCAGGCAATGTGGCCGACATCACCCAGACACATCAACTCTTACACGGCGCGGAAGATCACCTGATTGGCGATGCGGGTTATATCGGACTTGAAAAGCGATCTGAGATGCAGGGCAAAGCCATCACCTGCCTGATCAGCCCAAGGCCGGGCACACTGAGAAAACTGACCGCACTGGGCGGGGAAGTGGCAGAACTCTATCAAGCCATCTGCCATCAGATCGCCAGTCGGCGGGCCAAGGTCGAACACGTATTCCGTGATCTCAAAATCCGTTTTGGCTACAGCAAGGTGCGCTATCGGGGCATTGCCAAGAACAAAGCACGATTCATTCTCTTGGCGGGGCTCAGCAACCTGTTTCGTGCCCGAAATTATGAACGCCGCCAAGGGATGATTGCGTCTTGAGTTCAGGAAAAGCCGAAAATAGGCCCGAATAAGGCGTAAAAACAGAGCAAATTTCGATAAATTTGCTGTTTGCCTTCAAATTTCAACTTCGGCGAAGAATGGCTGCGGTACAGGGTCGCCCCATGGGCGATTGATCAGACCTTCCTTAACATTAAAACCAATAAGTATTAAGTGGGTGCGATCAATCTCTTCCCCAATCATCCTATTTCGCCATCGTTAAGCCATTACCCCGCGATATGCTGAGCAATCGAGCGTTAATAGCGACGATCACTGTGCTTGCGGCCATTAGGGCCGCGCCCAAAGCAGGGGAAAGAATCACACCCCAGGCGTAAAGCGCACCAGCCGCCAGCGGGATGGCGAAGGCGTTATAACCGGTAGCCCAGATCAGATTTTGAATCATTTTTCCATAGGTGGCTTTGGAGAGATTGAGGAGCGCCACGACATCCACGGGGTTGCTACGTACCAGAATAATATCTGCAGTTTCGATCGCCACATCCGAGCCTGCTCCAATGGCAATGCCTAAATCGGCCTGTGCTAGTGCGGGCGCATCGTTCACCCCATCGCCGGTCATGGCCACCAATATGCCGCGGGACTGAACCTCTTTGACCTTTGTTGCTTTGTCCTGAGGCAGGACTTCGGCGAAATATTCATCCAGCCCAACCTGGTCCGAAACCCATTGGGCGACCTGCTTGTTGTCACCAGTGAGCATCATGCATTTAATGCCCATCGCCTTGAGTGCGGCGATTGCCTGCTTCGACTCTGGCCGGATGATATCGGCCAAGGCAATCGCGCCCATCAACTGCCCATCAATCAGTACAAAGACGACCGTCTTGCCTTGTGTTTTGAGTTTCTCCACACGCTGGTCGTCCATCGCGATGTTGTGTTCGCGAAGAAAGCCTGGGCTTACCACTTGGACTTCTTTACCTTCGACCCTGGCCTCAGCCCCCTTTCCAGCGATGCCTTTGAAATTTTCAATGGGCAATTTATTTTCGAAAGTTGAAGCAATAGCACGGGCGATGGGGTGTTCGGAATTGGCTTCCACGGAGGCCGCATACTGATGCAGTGTGTCTTCGTCGATGTCCTGAGAGAACAGCAGCGTATCGGTTAAACCAAAGCGGCCCTCGGTGAGGGTTCCGGTCTTGTCGAATATGATGGCCTGAATTTTCCGAGCGCGTTCGAACGCGGGGCGATTGCGAATCAGTAACCCATTGCTTGCTGCAAGGGCTGTGGAAACGGCCACCACCAGAGGTACTGCCAGCCCTAGGGCATGTGGGCAGGTGATTACCATGACTGTCACGGCGCGCTCGATGGCAAAGGAAAGATCTTTGCCCATGATGCCCAGCCAGATAAAGAAGGTGATCGCGCCGCCGCTCAGGGCAATGATGGTAAGCCACATCGCTGCGGTGTTGGCCAGATCTTGGGTCTTGGATTTGCTTTCCTGGGCCTGTTTGACCAGGTCAATAACCTGCGATAAAAATGAATCCTTGCCGGTCCCTTTGACCGCGATGGTCAGCGAACCTTCGCCGTTGATGGCGCCGCCGATGACATTATCATTCGTTTTTTTGGTGACCGGGGTTGATTCTCCAGTGAGCATGGCTTCATTGACCGCGCTGTTGCCATTCACGATGACGCCATCAGCAGGGATTTTTTCGCCAGGTTTGATGAGCACCTGATCGTTCACCGCGAGTTCATTGAGCGGTACGTCTTTCACGCTGCCGTCGGGCATGATTTTATGGGCGTCAGACGGCATGAGTTTCGCCAACTCCTCCAGGGCCTTTGATGCACCCATCACCGATTTCATCTCGATCCAGTGTCCCAGCAGCATCACGTCTACCAGGGTGGCTAGTTCCCAAAAGAATACTTTTCCGGTCAAGCCGAACACCACGGCGCTGCTGTACGCATAAGCGGTGGTAATGGCAACCGCGACCAATGTCATCATCCCCGGCTGTTTGGAGTTAAGTTCCTTGAACAGGCCCTTGAAAAATGGCCAGCCGCCATAGAAAAACACTGCGGTAGACAAGCCAAACAGAACGTAGATATCGCCAGAAAAATTCATGACCTCACGCACTCCCACCATTTTCTGGAGCAACGGGGAGAGAATCAGAATGGGTAGAGTCAGAACCAAGGCAATCCAGAAGCGGTCTCGAAAATCTGCGGCCATGTGAGCATGATGATTTTGGTGGTCGTGATGGGCTGGGGGTTTGTCCACCATTTCAGATTTATCTGCATGAGGTTCCATAGTGATACTCCTTTTTGTTCCTGGTCTAGAAATGCTTGGTTATAGGTGTTATCCCGAGGAAAACATTTCCTCGAAATCCACCTATATGCTGTCTCAGCAGTAAAACGGGTTCTTCTCTAATTGTCCCGTCTAGCTGCTTTTCCCCAATATCCGGCGTCGTTCGTTATATTCCTTTTCATCGATTTCACCGTGTGCGAAGCGCTCTTCCAGGATGTGCAGCGCCCGGCTTCGCTCCCGACTGCTCTGGGTGACGGATGAACCGCCGCCCAGTAGAAAACGCAAGATGGCAAAAATGATGAATACCATCAGTACCATGCCGAGCAGCATGAAAATCATGCCAAATCCACCATAAAACCCACCCATTCCCGTGTGATCATAAAAAGGCATGTCGATATCCTCCATTTGGAATCGTTATCACTATCACTTTTTTGCGACTTCTCTACTACACGGTCGGGCGGGCCCGACCGTCATGGATCACCACGTTGACCTGTGTGGGGCGTGCAGCCCCAATCAGGCCGGCGTGTGAACGCAATCCCTTGATCAGGATTTTACCACCAAAGCCGCAGGCCGGCGATCAGCTGCATGTCGCTGGTCGCTTGCCCGTCTGCCCGGGCATAGCTGGCCGTCTGGCCGTATTTTTTCGTCCATTGAATCCCGACATAGGGGGCGACCTCGCGTCGTATTTCATACCGCAGGCGCAGTACCACGCGCGAGTCAGATAGCCCTTTCCCGATACTCCGTTCCGGATCGTTTTTGCCGTACATGTTCAGTTCGATACCCGGCCAGAGAATCAGCCGTTGGGTAATGAAAAAATCGTACTCGCTGGTCAGACGCAGTGCGGTACGCCCCGCACTACCCACATAGGCCGTTGCGGCCGTATCGAATTTATAGGGTGCGAGTCCTTGAACCCCCAGCCCGAGCCAGTTTCGCCCCGGCGTTTTTCCGGCTGAAAAATCATGCCGGGCGCCAATCTGCGCATCCCAGAACGCAGCGATGGCATGACTGTAATAGGCCGCGATGTCGGCATCCTGGGTGACGCCACCTAAACGTTTACCCTCGCCTTTCAGCCAGAGTTTGTTGGTGTCGGTACCGATATAGGCCTGGCCTTCGAACTGGGTGAAGTTGCCCTTGTTGGTGTAATCGCGTTCCAGGCGATCGATCATCACCTTGTAGATGAGCGGGTTGTGGGTTTCGTGACGGGCTGATTCGGCCGCCAGCGTGGTCACATCTGCCCGCTGCTGGGCCAGGGTAGGTGCCTGGTAGGTGCTCGAGTTGCTCGTCGAATAGGCAGTATCCGCTTGGGCGGTTGTCGTCCAGAGGGGGGCGGAAAAAGCCATCGCGAAGACAGCCGCTTGTGTGCGGAAAGAAATATGTTTGTTCATTTGTATGCTCCTGTTGATATCTGTTTAAACCACGCGAACTTCACGGAACATGCCGGCGTTCATGTGGTACAGCAGGTGACAGTGGTAGGCCCAGCGACCGATGGCATTGGCGCTGACGCGATAACTGACCGCATGACCGGGCGCGACGCTGAGCGTGTGTTTGCGGGCCAGGTATTCGCCTTTATCGTTCTCCAGTTCGCTCCACATCCCGTGCAGGTGGATGGGGTGGTTCATCATGGTGTCGTTGATCAAAACGATACGAACGGTTTCGCCATATTTGAGCTCGATGGGCGCCGCATCGCGGTAACTGACGCCGTTAAAGCCCCAGATATACCGATCCATGTTGCCCGTGAGATGAAGCTCGATGCCGCGTTCGGGTTCGCGATCGCTGATCGGGCCGTCGATGCCGCGCAGGTCACCGTAGGTGAGCACTTTGCGGCCATTGTTACGGAGCCCCGCCCCCGGATCGCTCAGACTCATGGAGACCTGCTGCGCTTTCATGCCGACCCCGACGCCGTTTTCGGTTTCAGGGTGCCAGTCCAGTTTCAGCATGCCGTCCTTGAGATTGCGGTTATGCAGACCGGGCAGATCCATCGGGTTGGTGCCCTTGTTCATGCCTGCCATGGCGGGCTTGTTTTTTGCGCCATCCATGTCCATACCGGACATTGCGGGTGGCGTGCTCTTGTCGCTCATATCCATGCCCGGCGTGTGGTGGTGTCCGCCCATATCCATACCCGCCATGGCGGGTTTGGCCGGCTTGTTGCCCATGTCCATGCCGCCCATGGATTGACCGTTCATGTTCATTCCGGGCATCTTCTGCTTCGCAGAACCGCTCATGTCCATACCAGTCATGGCGGGTTTAGCCGGTTTGTTGCCCATGTCCATACCGCCCATGGATTGACCGTTCATGTCCATGCCAGGCATCTGCTGATGTGCTGAGCCGCTCATATCCATCCCGGCCATGGCCGGCTTATCCGGCTTGCTGCCCATGTCCATACCGTTCATGGACTGACCTTGCTTATCCATCCCGCCCATATTCATTCCGGACATGTCCATGCCACTCATGTCCATGCCCATGTCCGCCATGGTGAGCGTGGGTACGGGATCCATCGCCGGAACGGGTGCCCGCAGATCGGCATGTGGGGTGAGTGTGCCTCGGGCATAGCCGGAGCGATCCAGGGATTGGGCAAAGATGCAGTAGGCCTGATCGCTGGCGGGCTCGACGATGACGTCGTAGATTTCGGCCACGCCGATGCGGAATTCATCCACGGTGACGGGATGCACATCCTGGCCGTCTGCTGCGACCACGGTCATTTTCAGGCCGGGGATGCGTACGTCAAAGTAGCTCATCGAGGAGCCGTTGATAAAGCGCAGGCGAATCTTCTCGCCGGGGCGGAACAGCGCCGTCCAATCGCCGGATGGGGTGATGCCGTTCATCAGGTAGGTATAGGTCGCGCCGGTGACATCCGACAGGTCGCGTGGGCTCATGCGCATCTTGTCCCACATCAACCGATCTTCGACGGCGGCGCCAAAACCCATTTTCTCCGACTGGTGAATCAGATCCATGAGGTCGGGCTTGACGTAGTTGTAGTAACCATCGGCCGTTTTGAGCCGGTTGAAGATGAACTCCGGGCTGGAATCGCTCCAGTCGTTGAGCATGACGACATGATCCTGGTCGTAGGCGACGCGATCCGCCGAAGCGGGGGCGATCACGATGGCACCGTAGATGGCATTCTGTTCCTGAAAGCCCGTATGGCTGTGATACCAGTAGGTGCCGGATTGTTCGACTTTGAACCGATAGGTGAAGGTGGTGCCGGGGGCAATGCCCGCATAGGTTAGGCCGGGCACGCCGTCCATCTCGAACGGCAGAATGATGCCGTGCCAGTGCAGTGAGGTCGACACTTCCATGCGGTTGGTCACCCGCAGGGTGACGACATCACCTTCGCGCCAGCGCAAAGTGGGGCCAGGAATCGAGCCATTGATGGTCATGGCGGTGCGCGTCTGGCCGGTGAAGTTGACTGGCATCTCGTCGATGACCAGATCGAACTCGGTACCGCGCAGAACGGGGGATTCGCGCCGACCGGTAGCGGCTAGCGCGGCGACCGGATTGAGCCCGAGGGCGGTCATGACGCCGCCGGCGACCAGCCCTTGCAGGAAAGTTCGTCGGGCAGGGTTTGTCTGGGTTGAATTCGACCGAGACGGGTCTTTTTTGATGGTGTTCATCGTTATGTCCTCAAAAATCATGATCAAAATTTTAATCGGGCACCTCGAATAACCCGAGGTTTTCAATGAATCCCGGCGCGCAATGATGACAGCGACCGAATTCTGTTCAATCTCTCAGGCAAAACACCGCTTTTCC
>NCKC01000002.1 GCA_002282715.1 Halothiobacillus sp. 15-55-196
ACGTCGGCAAGATCGACCCGCCAGATGTCTTCGCCCTTGACTCTGCTTAATTCCTGCCGAACCCAATGGGCACTCGCCTCGGGTGTCGCGCCTTGCACAACGATGTGCGTCACCGGTACCTGAAGCTTCTGCCAGAAGCCCCAACCCGCCAGACCCAGCAAGCCCAACAAGGCGAAGGTGATTGCCCAGTTGAACAGCACCGCAAGCAGACGTACGGCCATTTGCGCAAACGCTTCCCACTGTTCGCGGAGCGTTGGCGTTTTTGGTCTGGCCTGAACGGGACGGGCTGCAGCGGCCATCGTCAATCGCGTTCCCGATCATCGGCGACGTCCTCGGTTGATTTCGACCCGGCAGGCAGCGTCTGCGCCAAAATGCCAAGACACAATTCCTCGATCCCGATCCCGACCGCTCGGGCTGCCATCGGTACCAGCGAGTGATCGGTCATGCCCGGCACGGTGTTGACCTCGATCAACCAGTTCTGACCGTGCTCATCACGCATGAAATCGACCCGTCCCCAACCCGATCCGCCGATCTGTTCGAACGCCTTGAGCGCGATGGCCTGCATGGCGGTTTCTTCTTCGGCACTCAACCCGCTCGGAATGGTGTATTCGGTATCGTTTGCCAGATACTTGGCGTCGAAATCGTAAAAATCGTGTGGTGTGGAGAGTCGAATCACGGGTAATGCGCGGCCACCCAACAGTGAAACGGTGTATTCGCCACCACGGATGTAGCGTTCCATCATCACCTGTCCGTAACGTGCCGCTTCGCGAAAAGCGGCCACCAACTGATCCGGGCGATCCACCTTGGCGACGCCCACACTCGACCCTTCGGCTACCGGTTTGACCATCACCGGCAGGCCAAGGGATTCGAGTGCGCGGTGCGCTTCGGCTTCCGTCGAGACGATGGCCCAAGGCGGCGTCGGCAAGCCTTCCCCGCGCCAGATCCGTTTACAGGCGCGTTTGTCCATGCCAATGGCGGAACCACCCATCGGTGTGCCCGTGTACGGGATACCCAAGAGATCGAGCAGGGCCTGAATCTGTCCATCTTCGCCACCACGTCCATGCAGAATGATGAAGGCACGGTCGAATGGCTTGGCCTGGTGCGCGGCCAGTAATTCGGGCAGAAAATCCCGTCGGATATCCATGGCTGTGACATCGACACCGGCCCGTTGCAACGCACCAAGGACGGTCTCGCCACTTTTGAGTGAAATGACGCGCTCGGACGACCACCCGCCCAACAGCAACAACACGCGGCCAAATACGGCGGGGTCATGCATGGCTCTGCCCTCCATACCGATTCAGCAGCAAGGCTGGCAGGCTGCCGACATTGCCGGCGCCCAATGTGACCACGAGCATGGGCTGCACCAATTCGCTTTCCGGAATGATGTCCGGCAGCACGGCCACGGCTTCTTCTGCTGCTTCGACAAACACCGGATCGACCTGACCACGGTTACGAATCGCGCGTGCAAGGCTGCGTCCATCGGCACCGGGAATGGGCGTTTCGCCCGCAGCGTACACATCCAGCAAAATGAGGTGATCGACCGTGGATAGCACGCGCACGAAATCCTCGAACAAATCGCGGGTCCGGCTGAACCGGTGCGGCTGGAAAATCACGACTAAACGAACATCGGGCCATGCTGCACGGACAGCTTGAAGCGTGGCCTCCAGTTCGCGCGGATGGTGGCCGTAATCGTCGATGAGCGGCAGTGTTTTGCCTTTGATCGACAGCTCGCCACGACGCTCAAGCCGACGACCGACACCTTCAAAACCGCTCAGCGCCTGCAAAATGGCGGGCACCGGCACACCCAGATCCTGCGCAACGGTAATTGCCGCCAGCGCATTGAGCACGTTATGCCGCCCCGGCATGGCCAGACGACAGTCAAACTGAGTCTGGTTCGGCAGGTTGACCACGAAGCGACTGCCAAAACCATCCGAGTGCACCTCGGTCGCTCGCACATCGGCGGGCTGCTCGATGCCATAGGTCAAAACCTGTCGACCAACCCGCACGGCGATACCCGCTGCGACCGGGTCATCGGCACAGAGCACCGCCAATCCATAGAACGGCAGGTTGTGCAGAAACTCGACGAAGTGATCGACCAGGCGCTCGAAGTCGCCTTCATAGGTTTCAAGATGATCGGCATCGATGTTGGTCACGATGGCGACATGCGGTTGCAGGTGCAGGAACGAGGCATCGGACTCGTCTGCCTCGGCCACCAGATATTCGCCACGACCCAGCCGTGCGTTGGACGAGCTGGACAACAGCTTGCCGCCGATCACGTAGGTCGGATCCCAGCCTGCTTCAGCCAGAATTGCCGCCAGCAATGAAGTCGTTGTGGTTTTGCCATGCGTACCCGCCACGGCAAGACCGATCCGAAAGCGCATCAGTTCGGCCAGCATTTCTGCACGGCGCACGATCGGCAGGCGTTTGGCCTTGGCCGCCGCCAGTTCGGGGTTATCCGCCTTGACTGCGGTGGAAATCACGATGACATCCGCATCCGCCACATGTACAGCCGCATGGCCGATCTGTACCGGAATACCGAGCTGGCGCAAGCGGGTGACCGCAGCGGATTCCGCCACATCCGAACCTGTCACGGTGAATCCCAAGGTTTTCATCACCTCGGCAATACCGCTCATCCCCGCGCCGCCGATACCGACGAAATGCAGGTGCCGAACTTTGCGCATACGGATATCGGCGACGGGGCGATGCCTGCCCCCGACTGAATTGATCATGGCGGGGTTAATCATTCGCTGCCGCCTTGTTGTTCATGGTTTCAATACAGATACGCACCGCGGTTTCTGTTGCCTTGGGCAACGCACGGTCGCGGGCGGCCTGCGCCATCTCTTGTAGCCGATCCGGATCACCAAGCACGGGAACAAGCGAATCGACCAATCGCTCAACGGTCATATCCCGCTGCTGCATCAAGAGCGCCGCGCCGGACTGAACCAGCGATTCGGCGTTGTACGTCTGGTGATCATCGACGGCATGCGGGAACGGCACGAACAAGGCCCCTATGCCTGCCACGCTGATCTCGGCCACAGTCAAGGCACCCGCGCGCGCAATCACGAAATCGGCCCAGGCATAGGCTTGCGCCATATCATCGATGAACGGCACGACGCGATATTCGCTGCCCTCCGCCCATTTGCATTGCGTGTAATTGGTCCGGGTGGATTCGAGGTTTTTGGCCCCGGTTTGATGCCAGACGGCAATCGGCACCTGCTGGCTGACCCGCGACAGTGCCGATGGCACCGTGTCGTTGAGCGCTTTCGCACCCAGACTTCCGCCAAGGACCAGAACGCGTACCGGGCCACGTTGACCGATCTGCCGCTGCGCCACACCGGGCATCCCCACAATTTCCGGGCGTACCGGATTACCGACGACCGTGAAGTTGTGCGGTGGATGTGGGAACGCAGTGAGATAGGCGGCAAGCGTCTGGTTGGCGATTCGGGCCAGCACACGATTGGTCAAACCCGCGATTGCATTTTGTTCGTGAATGACGAGCGGGATACCCAACCAACGCGCAGCCAATCCGCCCGGTCCTGCGGCATAGCCGCCCAAGCCCAGAACAAGGGCGGGTTTGTTGCGGGCAAAATATTTTCTTGCCACGAACACAGCACGGATAAGTCGCCAGGGCGTGAGTAAGCGCGTCAGCAGGTTTTTGCCACGCAGTCCGCCAATTTTGAGCCAATCGATCGGGATGCCCGCTTCCGGCACGAGTCGCACCTCAATACCCGCGGTGGTGCCCAGCCAGCGAATGGCGTAGCCTTTTTCGGCAAGGCCACGAGCCACGGCCAATGCGGGGATGACATGCCCACCCGTGCCACCGGCCATCACATATACAAGAGGTTTTTCCTGACCGATCATAATGACACCTCCTTTGTTCGCATCGATGCATCCTGCTGTCGCTTCATCATTTGCGCTTCACGCAGTTCGGCCACCATGGCCGCCTCGTGGTGCACCCGCATCAAAAAACCCAGAGAAATCAATGCCACGATCATGGCCGAACCGCCATAACTTATCAGCGGCAAGGTGAGCCCCTTGGTCGGCAGCACACCCATATTCACGCCCATATTGATCAGCGCCTGCATCCCGATCCAGACACTGATGCCCCAGGCCAGCGCGGCACCGGCAATCTGATTTTCCTTCCACGCCATGCTGGCAATCGCAAACCCGCGCCAGACGATGAGGCCATACAAGGCAATCAGGGCAATCACGCCGAACAACCCCAGCTCTTCTGCCAATACGGCGAAGATAAAATCGGTGTGCGCTTCGGGCAGATAAGAGAGTTTCTGCACGCTCTCACCCAGACCGCGCCCCCAGACGCCGCCCGTGCCGATGGCAATCAGCGCATTGGCCAGTTGATAGCCATGCCCAAAGGGATCGGCGAACGGGTTGGAGAATGACAACAGCCGCTCGATTCGGTATTGCTCTGAAAGAACAACGAAGACACCCAGCACGCCCATTACCAGTGTCGAACCCACCATCATCTGCCACTGTGCCCGTGCCAGCCACGCCATCGCGAACAAGGTGGCGGCAAGCACGGCGGTCGTCCCGAAGTCCGGTTGCAGCAGCAGCAATAAGCTCGCCGCGAAAATAACAACCGCCGGTCCCAGCATCCCGGTGATGCGGTTTTGCAGTTTGATGGTGTGTGTAGCAATGTAGCCGGCCATCCAGACGATGAACCCCAAACGGGCAAATTCGGACACCTGGATATTAACCGGCCCCAGCGGAATCCAGCGGTTGGCCCCGTTGACGGAATGCCCGATGCCCGGCAGCAGCACAACCAGCAGCATCAGCAGTGAAGCGATCAGAATCCACAACTTGTATTCAACCCACAGCGCGATTGGCTGCCGCAGTACCAGCCAAATGGTGATGGCCACGCCAATGACCACGGCGATCGACTGACGAATCACAAAAAAGAACGGATTGCCAAAACGTTCGCCCAACTCCATGGAGGCGGAAGTCACCATGACAAGCCCCCACGCCAGCAGTGCCAGTACGGCAATCATCAGGATCGGATCGAGCCGAATGCTCTCGTTGCGCACTTTTTCCACATCTTGGGGCGTCGCGGATAACCAGGGCAGCAGTTTTTGCACGGTATGGTTCATGAGGCCACCTCCGGACCGAGTGTATGGGTGGCGGCCAGTGCAGCAACGGCAGCGGCGAACTGATGGCCGCGATCCACGTAACTTTTGAACATGTCGAGACTGGCGCACGCAGGGGCCAACAATACGGTGGATTGTGGAGGTGCTATTTCCGCAGCGGCTTTAACTGCTTCGATCATTGAATTGGCGCGACGAACGGGCCATGTTGCGCCCGGCTGGTTCAAGAGCACTTCGGCGATAACCGCCTGATCCTGCCCCAACAGAACCACTCCGGCACAACGCCCGACCAGCGATTCGGCCAAGGCTGTAAAGTCCTGACCTTTGCCCTGACCGCCTGCAATCAGTACCAAGGGCGGCTGCATGCCGACAATGGCCGCAACGGCCGCTCCGACGTTGGTGGCCTTGGAATCATCGATATAGCGCACGCCATCGATGACACCCACGGTTTGGGCGCGATGCGGCAGGCCGGAAAACGTACGTAACACATTGAGCAGACGTTCATCGGTCAATGCGACACCGGGTACCGCCGCCTGTACCAACGCCAAGGCCGCCAATACATTCATCTGGTTGTGCTGTCCGGCCAGAGCCAACGCGTGGACAGGCAGAATCCGAAGTGCGGGCGCATTCGCCGCGGCCTGCACCACCCATGATTCACCTGCGATCGTCATCAAGCCAAAATCACCCGGTTGTGTCGGTGTGGCCGCCCCGAACCGGATCACTTCGCCCGAGGCCCGTTCCGCCATCGCAGCCACCAGAGGATCATCCCGGTTCAATACGGCGCGACGCGCTTGATGCAGTACGGTTTGCTTGATTGCTGCGTAGTGCGCCAGCGTGCCGTGGCGATCGAGATGATCCTGACTGATGTTCAGCACGGTAGCGGCCACCGGCCTCCGTGCGGCTGGCAGGCTGTCAAAGTCGGTCGATTCGAGCTGGAAGCTGGAAACCTCAAGCACCAGCACTTGTGCATCGGTGGTCAGCAAATCCAGCGCGGGGGTACCGAAATTTCCGCCCACAGCGGCAGACACGCCTACCGCATTCAGCAATTCGCCGACCAGTGCGGTCACCGTGCTCTTGCCGTTGGAGCCGGTAATCAGCACAACGGGCAAATCGGTCGCATGCAGGGCCAAGTCAATATCGCCTCGCACGGGAATTTGCTTCGCCCGTGCCGACATGATCAAGGGCAAATCCAGCGCGATACCGGGGCTGACAATGAGTTCTCCCACGTTATCCAGCAGCGACTCGGGTAAGACACCCATGGTGACGCAAACCTCTGGATACTGCGCCAGCCAGTCGGCACTTAGTGCAGCATCATCGCGGGTATCGGCGGCCACGAACGGCAGGCCGAGACGCGACAGATGCCGCGCCACGGATTGCCCGCTCGTACCCATACCCAGAATGAGGCTGTGTTTTTCCATCAGCGCACCTTCAACGTCGCCAAACCGATCAGCACCAGGATGACGGTGATGATCCAGAACCGCACAATGACCTTCGGCTCAGGCCAGCCCTTGAGTTCGAAATGATGGTGAATCGGCGCCATGCGGAAAATCCGCTTGCCCGTCAGCTTGAATGAGGCGACCTGGAGCATCACCGATACGGTTTCCATCACGAAAACCCCGCCCATGATGAACAGCACGATTTCCTGGCGAACCATCACCGCGACCACACCCAATGCCGCACCGAGTGCCAGCGCACCGATGTCGCCCATGAACACTTGCGCCGGATAGCTGTTGAACCACAAAAAACCCAGCCCCGCGCCCACGATCGCCGCGCAAAACACGGCCAGTTCGCCCGCGCCGGGCAAAAAGGGAATGCCCAGATAGATCGCGAATTTGGCATTACCGGTCACATAGGCGAACACCGAAAGCCCGCCGGCCACCAGCACAGTCGGCATGATCGCTAGGCCATCGAGGCCATCGGTCAAGTTCACAGCATTGGAACTGCCCACAATCACGAAATACGTCAGCAGGATGTAGCCGAAACCCAAGGGGATCAGTACATCCTTGAATAACGGGATAATCAAACCGGTTTCCTGCGGCGTTTTGGCCATGTTGAACAGCACGACAGCAACAATCAGCGCAATCACCGACTGCCAGAAATACTTGTAGCGGGAAGCCAGCCCCCTGCTGTTGCGCTTGGAAAGCTTGAGGTAGTCGTCCACACCACCGATCAAGCCGAAGCCGAAGGTAGTCAGCAAGGCAATCCAGACGTAACGATTGGACAGATCACCCCAGAGCAATACGGCGGCACCGATCGCCACAAGAATGAGCGCACCGCCCATCGTCGGCGTGCCTGCTTTGGACAAATGTGACTGGGGGCCGTCACTGCGGATGGGTTGCCCGGCCTTGATCGACTGCAACCAGCGAATCATCGACGGGCCGATCCACAAGGCGACGATCAGGGCGGTCAGCACGCCCAGCATGGTACGCAGCGTGAGGTAATGAAACACACCGAACGGGCTATAGAATTTCGCCAACCAGTCGAAGAGTATCAATAACATATCAGTGCGCCTCCGACTCTGGGTGGGTAGGCACGAGCCAGCTCATCATCCGTTCCATGCGCATAAAGCGTGATCCTTTCACTAAAACTGTTACGGGCATCTTTGCGGACGAATCACGCTCCACCCGATCCAGCAAAGGCATCAGTTTTTCAGCAATGATCTCCGGCTCGTCAGCAGCAAGCACAAGCGTGTTCGCCGGTTCCGGCCGGGTCGATGTGATCGCCTTGTTCATGGCTTCGCCCAGGGTGAACAATCCGTAAAGAGATAAGGTCTGCGCGTAACGAATCAGCGATTCGTGCAGCTCGTCGGTCTGGTCGCCCAGCTCACCCATATCGCCCAGAATTGCTACGTGCCGACCGGGCAGACTGACCAGATAATCGAGCGCTGCCCGCATGGATTCGGGATTGGCGTTGTAGGTATCGTTGATCACGGTGAGCTGATCGGAGCACCGAATCAGACTCATCCGGCCGGGTGGTGGCGTGAATTCACGCAAGCCCTTGGTGATGGCTTCAAGCGACAAGCCGGCCGCACGGGCCACCGCAACGGCCGCCAGCAGATTGGTCGCGTTATGCGCACCCGGCAAGGGCAAGGCGAGTTCACTCAGCATCGGCAGCCCGTCTTCAAACACGCTAAGCCGGTTCGTGGCGGTGTCGTATTCGCCAGCCCAACGTGCGCGCCCGTCACCTGCCAACGAAAAGCCAGATCGATGCGCTGGGCAATGTGCCCACCACCGATCGGCACCATACGAATCCAGATTGATGACGGCTTTGGCGTCCGGCGTCAGGCCGGCATACAGTTCACCCTTGGCCTGAACGATGGCATCGATGGAACCGAACTCGCCCACATGCGCGGTACCTGCCATGGTCACCAGGGCCACATCGGGGCGAGCGAGCGCCGTCAGCCGGGCAATTTCACCCACGTGGTTCGCGCCCATTTCAATCACGGCGAACCGATCGGTTAAATCCAGAGAAAGCAGGGTCAGTGGCACACCAATGTCGTTGTTGAGGTTGCCGACAGTCGCCCGCGTGGCACCAACTTGCGCGCACATGGATGCCAGCAACTGCTTGACCGTGGTTTTTCCCGCGCTGCCGGTAATGGCAATCACAAAGGGATCGACCTGCTCGCGCCAGCATTTTCCGAGGGTTTGCAGCGCAGCCAGCGTGTCATCCACCAGAATCTGAGGGATATCGATTTGAGGATTCAACCGGGCGACAACCGCCGCAGCCGCACCTGCCGCCAAAGCAGCCGACAGATGATCATGACCGTCGAATCGTTCGCCTTTGAGCGCGACAAAGAGGTTGCCCGGCACCAACGAGCGTGTGTCCGTGCTCACACCTTGAATAGCGACATCAGGCAGCGAGCGTGATTGATTCAGCCAGTCAGCAACCTGCTGCAGGGACGCACGCATCATGCGGCACCGCCCACAGTGCGTTTTGCCCTGGCATCCGTTTGTTGCGCAATCCAATCACGCACGACTGCGGCATCATCGAAAGGCAGGCGTTGGCCCTGTATTTCCTGCGTGGTCTCGTGGCCTTTGCCAGCAATCAGAATCCAATCACCGGCTTTGGCCTGCATCAGGGCCAACTCGATGGCCGCCCGACGATCCAACTCGACACTTGCGGTATCCGGTGATGACAGCCCCCTGCGCATATCGGCAATGATCGCCTCAGGCGCTTCACTACGCGGATTGTCCGAGGTCATGACGAGCTGATCGGCCAACCGTTCTGCTGCCTGGGCCATCAATGGACGCTTGCCGCGATCGCGATCGCCACCACAACCGAACACGCAAATGATTTTGCCTGCTGCGTCCCGATGATCACGCAGGGCCCGCAATACCTGATCGAGCGCATCCGGCGTATGCGCATAATCAACCAAAGCCCGCGCACCATTCGGCAGGGTGATCATCTGCATGCGGCCAGGTGGTGGCGTACTCTGATCGAGCGCCTTGATCGCCTTATCCAGCGGCATACCCAAGGCCAGTACCGCTGCCAGTGCAGCCATGATGTTGGCACCATTGAACATACCGACCAGCGATGGTTGCAATCGGGCTTCGCCCAGCGGCGTGCGTACCTGAATATCCAAGCCCTTGGGCAGCGCCTTGATCGAAGTCACCCGAATCTGCTGACAATCGGCGACACGCCAATCCGGATCGCCCAGGCCATACGCCCAGCAATCGGCGGATTCGCCGAGCGCCTCGAACAAGACATCGGCCTGTGGCTCATCGAAATTGATGATGCCTGCACGCAATCCGGGCCAGGCGAACAGCTTGGTTTTTGCTGCAAAGTACTCGGTCATCGTGCCGTGATAATCGAGATGATCGCGCGACAGATTCGTAAACACCGCCATACGGATCGGCAGACCCTGCAAGCGGTTTTGCGCCAGCGCATGAGAGGAGACCTCCATCACGACGTAGCGCACGCCTTCGAAGATGAAATCGACCGCATAACGCAAGGTTTCCAGCAAACCGGGCGTGGTATTCGCCGTTGACTGCAGGTGTTCAAGTCCCGGCGACCACAAGCCAGCGCCCAGCGTGCCGATCATGCCGATCGAAGCGGTATGTGGCGCACCGCTGCGGCTCAATGCCCCGGCGATGAATTGAGCCACACTGGTTTTGCCGTTGGTTCCGGTGATGCCGATGATCGTCAGGCCATCGAAGTTCACAGCACAAATCCGACCGACCATAAGACGCACGAACGAATGGACAGCCTCAACCCGAATCACCCGCGGGTCGGCATAATCCGCTTCGGTCACAACCAGCACTGCGCCTGCGGCCAACGCCTGGCTGATGAATGGTTCGATATTCGGTTGAACCCCTGAGCGCGCAATGAAAACGGCACCCGGCACAACCTCTCGCGAGTCATCCGTAAAGACATGGGCGATTGCAGAGCCGACGTTTTCAGCCACCTGCAGATTCACCGCGGACAGGATTTCGCCGACAGAACGCGGGCTGAAGTGAAGCATGCTCATGCGCCACCCGCCCGTTTTTTTCCGCTGGCAGTTGCAGACGACGGCGGCACTGCAGCTGTCGTCACTTGCGCCGGTTCGTTCGGCAGGTTGTCGGGTCGGATATTGAGCATCCGCAAAGCGCCCGACATGATGCCGTGGAAGATCGGAGCCGCCACGTCGCCCGCGTAATAACTGCCCTGCTGCGGATCGGTCACCACAACGACCAGAACCAGGCGTGGATCACTGGCAGGCGCAATACCTGCAAATACCGTGTTGTAATTGTCTTTCGAATAGGTACCGTCGGGGCCGATCATGCGCGAGGTCCCGGTTTTACCGGCAATCTGGAAGCCAGCAATACGTGCCTTGGGCGCGGTGCCTTCCGGGCTGACGACTGCCTGCAACATGGATACGACTTCATCGCAGTCCTTGGCAGGGGCGACCTGAACGTAACTCGGTGGTGCATCACGCTTGAGCAGGCTGGGGTGGATGTACCGACCATGATTCGCCAATGCAGCGTAGGCCGCAGCCAGTTGCAGGGTCGTCACACTCAGACCGTAGCCATAGGAATGCGCGGCGGTGCCGCTCACGCTCCACTGCCGCCAATTTTCCAACCGACCGGCCACCTCGCCGGGGAAACCCACGCCGGTCTCCTGACCGAAGCCGAAAGCGCGCATGTTCTTCCACAAGACCTCGGCACCCAGATCTTCACCGATATGACTCGCACCGACATTACTTGATTTTTCCAGAATGCCGCGCAGATCCAGCACGCCGTAGTTGCGATGATCCCGAATGGTATAACCGCCGATGCGCACCCAGCCCGGTGCGGTATTCACGGTACTATCCGGCTGCCAGCGGCCGCTTTCCAGTGCGGCGATGATTGTGAACGGCTTCATGGACGAGCCGGGCTCGAACTGATCGACCAGTGCACGGTTTCGCGTCAGGGCGGGTTGCATCGTGGCGCGGTTGTTGGGATTGAACGAGGGCACCGTTGCCATCGCCAACACTTCGCCCGTCACCACATTCATCAAAACGGCTGAACCGTATTCAGCTTGGTGGGCGGCGACGCCCCGGGCCAACTCGCTGTAGGTCAGGTACTGCAAGCGTTTATCAATCGACAAAACCAGGTCATGCCCTGGCTGTGCTTCTTTCTGAACACCGAGGTCGTCCACCTCGTGACCGTAGGCATCCTTGAGTATCAGCCGCCGCCCTGCGACGCCGGCCAGATAGTTGTTGTAACTGGCCTCCAGTCCGGCTTGCCCGTGATCATCAATATTGGTAAAGCCGACTAATGAAGCCGTCACATCGCCCGTGGGATAAAAGCGTTGATATTCTCGTTGCAGGCCGACGCCGGGAAGTCTGGCTGCACGGATGGCCGCCGCCACACTGGGTCGAACCTGACGCTGAACATAAATGAACTGTTTGCTGCGGTTATCCGCCACCAGAGAACGCAAGCTGGCGTCCGGAATCTTGAGCAGGCTCGCCAGGGTTTTAATCGGGTCCTGGTCGACATATTTTCTGGCCGAAGCCGTGTTGCGTGCGGCATAAAACCGAGTCAATTCGGTCGGATTCACCCAGACAGCAGCCATCGGCACACTGATGGCAAGTGGATCGCCGTTACGGTCGGTGATCATGCCGCGATGAGCCGGAATCACCTGTAACCGCTGCTGACGATCCCCACCCTGCTGCACGTAGAAGCCTTGCTCACTTACCTGAAGCTGTACCGCTCGCCCGACCAGGATCAGTGCGAGTACACCGAACAAGCCAAGCACGATCACGGTACGCCAGCAGCCGCCGAACCAATCAAGGAAACGCCACAAGGCGCCCTTCTCCATCGGAGCCGGACGGCGCTGATTTGCAGGATGGATGACCCGGCTCATCGGAACACCATCGTGATCTGATCGGCTGAAGGCACATGCATGTCCAACCGGGTCTGCGCAATTTGATCCACACGCCCCTGCGCCGCCAGCGCCCCCTGCTCCAACTGGAGTTCGGCGTAGGTCACGTTCAATTTCTCGATGGCCTGACGATGGGTACTGAGCGCGCGTGTCAGATCACGATCCTGCTGGGCGGTATCCACCACCGCCAAAGCAGACAGGAACACTGCCAATGCCAGAATGCCGATCAAAAATTTCATGCCACACGCTCCGCCACACGCATGATGGCGCTACGCGACCGCGGATTGCGGGCAATTTCTTCCGCCGAGGCGCGGATCGAGCCGCCCACGCGGGACAAACGCGCTGTCCCCACGGGTTGTCCGAAAAAATCCTTGTCCGTCGTGCTTTCGTCGCGAATGAAGTTCTTGACGATCCGGTCTTCCAGTGAATGAAAACTGATCACGACCAGGCGGCCACCAATCGAGAGCAAGTCCACCACCTGGGATAACGCGGCGGCTATCTCGTCCAGCTCACGATTGATGTACAGCCGGATGGCCTGAAAGCTACGGGTGGCCGGATGCTTGCGCGGGTCACGACGGGGTGTCGCATCGACGATGCAACGCACAAGGTCGAAGGTAGTGGTGAGCGGGTGGGTATCACGCGTTTCGACAATGCGGCGGGCGATACGCCGTGAAAACTTCTCGTCACCCAGTCGATACAGGACGTTGGCGATTTCCTCTTCTTCTGCCCGGGCGAGCCATTCGGCAGCGGTTTGTCCAGCCTGCTGGTTCATGCGCATATCAAGTGGGCCGTTTTGCTGAAAACTGAATCCGCGCTCCGCTTCGTCGATCTGGGGCGAGGAAACCCCGAGGTCGAACAGGACGCCATCCACCTTGCCCTGCAACTCCAACGAGGCCAACCATTGGGCAGCAGATGAGAACTCCGCATGATGGATTTGAAAACGAGCATCCTTTGAAGCCAGCGCCTCGCCCGTGACCAGTGCGCGCAAATCCCGATCGGTCGCGAACAAGCGTCCGCGTTTATCCAGCTTAGCCAGAATGGCGGTGCTGTGGCCGCCACGCCCGAACGTCGCATCGAAATAAACGCCATCGGGGCGCACGGCCAGAGCCTCTACCGCCTCGTTGAGCAGAACGGTTTCGTGGGTTAAGTCTTGCGCCTTTTCCTGCGGGCTCACCGATAAGGCGTTCATAGAGAAATCGCCTCCAATGCGGCTGGCAGGTCCTTGTCATTGGATTCACTTAAGAAAACTTCGGTTTGCGCCACCCAGTTCGGTTGCGACCAGAGCTCAAGTTTCTTGCCTTGCCCCACCAGAACAACTTCTTTGTCGAGCTCTGCGTGATTTCGTAATTCCGTCGGCACCAGAATACGTCCGGCGGAATCGAGTGTGAGTTCTGTAGCGTGACCGATCAGCATTCGCTTGACGCGGTTCGCCTGGGCGTTAAAGGAAGGGAGTGCGTCGATTTGTGGCTCGATAATCAACCAGGTGGACAAGGGATAGATCAACAGGCAACGCTCTTGTGCGTCGATGGTCATCACCATTTGACCTTCCTCTGCGGCAAAAGCCGCCCGATGGCGCGTTGGCATGGCCAAACGTCCTTTTCCATCGAGATTCAGGTTGGTGATCCCTTTAAACACTTTTTCCCACCACTCCCCACTTTTTCCCACGCAGGTGCACTATATCGACACAGCTGCCTGCAAACAAGAGGTGTTTGGTGAATTCTCTTTACATCACATAGAGTTACATCGACTTCACAAGAGAAGTTCGCGCAATTTTTCCGATTAAAACAGTGGGTTACAAATTATTGCTAACAAAGCGCGCGAAGATAGCTGGTGATTATTTAACCAGACAAAAAATTCGCTCGGTTCGATTCTCGAGCCATGAACGGGCCAAAGGCCAAAAGTGATCAATATAAGCAATTGATAAAATAGAAAAAATATCGCAGGCATTCACGCCCGCGCGTTTCGGTGGAGGCGATACAGATTGAACTAAAAATGACGCCGAATGGCGGCAGAGATGGGGGAGTTGGTCGATAAGCCGGGTTCTGTCAAAGACTGTCATTCATCTGGGGTCATCGTCACCGATGCCCTCAAGCAGCCTACCCGGAAACAGCGCGGGCCACGCCATCGTTTCCCTATTTGGCCTTGCTCCGAGTGGGGTTTGCCTAGCCATCACGTGTTACCACGGATGCGGTGCGCTCTTACCGCACCGTTTCACCCTGACCACGCACATCTTGCGATGCCGTTCGGCGGTTTATTTTCTGTTGCACTTTCCGTCGGCTCACACCGCCCAGGCGTTACCTGGCACCCTGCCCTATGGAGCCCGGACTTTCCTCCGCGTATTGCTACGCCGCGACAGTCTGACCAACTCCGGCGCGCATACTAGCAGCATCGCAGATAGATCGGGGATTTTTTGCACCCTGATTTTTCATCATGGACAGCATGAGAAACCACGTCTGGGCACTTCGAAAAACCGTCACGAGCGGCCCGAGTGCAAGGCGGCCGGAGCGCAGCGACCGAGACATATCAAATAGATAGGCGAGGGAGCGAGCACCGCTCAACGCAGCAATCGGGCCGCGCAGTAGGTTTTTCGAGGTGCCCGTCTGATAAACTGTAGCACTCACTGGACATCAAAACAGACACATGACGCCCATCAACCCACCCGCCGAACTTCCCGATTCACTTAAAGCCAGCTTCTCGCTGATGAACACGACGGATGCTTCGCGTGCACATGTCAATCCAGCTTCAATCAGAAGCGTCACCGACTGGTTTTATACCGAACGGTGGCATCAGGATCGCGCGGATACAGCGGAACTGACCTGGTTGCTGCATTGGCTTCCCGACGAACAACCCGAACGCATCGCCGAAATCGCCGATGCCCTGTGCATCAGCCAACTTCAAGCCGGGGAAATCGATTCTGCGATCACGCTGGCCGAGGACACACTGGCTAAACACGACGATTTCTGTTTGCGCCACACACTGGCTTTGGCCCAATCAGCAAAAGGCGATCTGAATCAAGCCATAGGCACATTGGAACAGGCACTGAACAATTCTGCATTCACCGAGGCGAACACCCCGCCAGAACAACGGATTCAGGCCTCGCTGGATCTGGCCAGACTGTTGCAGAACGCAAAAGCCCTGTTCAAAGCCATGCGACCGGCCAGGCAAGCCATCGCACTGGCCGCTCAAAACCACGAAGAAGCGTTGCTGGTCGAAGCCCTCACTCTGCTGGTGCGACAACTCATTGAGCAAGGCGGCAGCGACGAGGCGTGGGAAGCGCTCAAACCACATCTGAACGATACCTATTCCACAGGTCAGAAAGTGCTCTGGACGCTGGCCTTTTCGGAATTGTCGAACGAATTGAGTGAAGCGGATCGCGATCGTGGCGCCCTGTTCTTCCTTGAGGCCAACGAACCGGACGCCTTGATTCGTCTCTGGGTCAAACGCGCCGAAACAGCGAAAGAGCAGGATGATGTGCTCGTCGCCTATATCCTGTGTCTCCTCTTCCGCGCACCCGTTGATGCGGCAGCCCCCCTTGCAGCCAAGCTCCTGCTTCGGGACAAGGATCGCCAGACCGAACGCGCGCCGCTCATTGCCGCAGCCGCCATGGCCCTGGCCGAAATCCCCGACGAACGCAGCATTAAGCGAGCGCACTGGTATCGGGATGCCATGATCCAACTGATCAGCGTCGCACGGCACCAGGGCGTTCCCGAAGCGGCGGTCAAGCAATGGGCCGAAGATGAGCGGTTATTGCTGGAACATGGCGTCATCGAACGGGCCGCCAAACAACTGATCAACGAATTAGCAAGCAGGCCAAACTGGCTCCTGCGAGCCATAGAAAAAGCCGGTCAAAAATAACCGGCCTTGTTCTTTTTGCACGATTCGCCCTTTTTTACGGGGCAAGCAAAAGCGGTTCTGTTTAGACCGCAAATTTTTCCAGCGATTCGCCGCGCGCCAATGCATCGGCCAACCAATGTGGACGCTTACCACGGCCGGTCCAGGTTTGAGCCGGGTTTGCCGGATTGATGTATTTAGCCGGCAATTTCTTATTTGTCAGTTTTGATGTTTTTTCCAGGCCGAATACCTCAGCAACAGACATATTAAGACTTGAAGCCAATTCTTCTGCTTCTTTACGCAGACTGTGTACACGCTGCTGGTGACGATCACGCAGGGTACGCTCCGCATTAGCCATTAACTGCTTCAAATCTTCAGCGGATAAGCTATTAAGATCAATCGTACTCATTTGAACACCTTTTTGAGTTATCTAACTTGAATTACCGGCGAATTCTATCAATTAAACTTCCCACGTCAAATCAGTTAATAGATTTTGCGAAACTTAGAGGTTCGACTTAATGCCAATATTTTAACTGTATACCCTATCGATCAATAGGAGCACGAAGGCAACTCATCTCAAAAACAAGGATTAACAGTAAAAGACAGAAATCAGTTTGCATATTCCTTAAAGCATAGGGATGTGCCGCCATGAACAATCATGCAAGTGATTGTTCATGATGAAAATCAAAAATCACACTTTTTGGTTTTTTACTCCTCTGAAAACGCCAGGGAAGAGTTATTCAGCGGCTTATTAAGCGAAAGTATCCAAACGCAAGCGTCCATTTACTGCCTGAACCTGATTTCCAGACACCCCCGAATGCGTTAAGTCTGGCTGTTTCGCTTGGGCTAACGAATCGCTCGTCGATGCGCCATGCCCACCCGCAGCCTCTCCAAAGTTCTCCTGGCCCCCCTGATACATACCTTGATTACCCGATCCATCCTGCCCGGAACTTGTCACCGTAATTTGAGCGTTGCCCAGACCAACATCCTGAAGCCACTCGCGTAATCTGGGCATGTTTTGATCCAGCATATCTTTTGCCAAATGGTGGCTGGCCATGATTTGAATATTCGTTTGATTATTTTGTTGATCAATCGTGATCTTCATGGGCCCCAAATGAGCAGGATTAACGTCCAATGTGGCTCGTAAAATATTTTTACCCACCATAAACTGAATGTTTTGTCCTAAATCAGCGGCCAATCGTGGTTGATTTAACGCCAACGCCCCAGGCAAAGCGACAATGGGATTTGTGTTGGCAGCAGCACCAAAGCCCGAAGCAGATAGATTAAATGCACCCGGTGCATTATCTCCGGGTCGATCAACCAACTGCATGACTAAATCGGTTTTTGGCGCTCCCTTAGAAAGGGGACTCAGCGTAGAAGCTGGATTTACCGTTTGCGTTGCAAGGGCTGAACCAATTGCCCCGGATAGGCCTTGCATGTGGCCTGAAATGCCAGCCGCTGTATTGCCTCCGCCAGAAACGATTGGATTATTCTGGAACTGTCCCTGATTATTGACCGTGTGATTATCCTTTTTCGAGGAATCCATCGCCTGTGCATTTGCGGCAGATGGCTCTTTTATCGCTCCGTCTTGCTGCACATCACGTCCACCTATCAAATGTGATGAGCGCATGTTTGCGACACTTTGGCCTGCTCGCCCCTCAGCCAGATGTGTTTGCTGAATCGTTTGAGTCAGATGCTGAACCATGGCCTGAAGCTGCCCTGTCCAACTCGCCGCATTGATATCGCCTTGTTGCAGCAGGGTTTGCAGCTTATCGAGCTGGGCCAGCCACATGGACAGGCTGTTTCCATCCAGAGCAGCTGAACCGTCCCCCTTTTCCAGTTGCGATTTCAATGCAGCCAATTGTTGCGCCAGGGTACTTAGCGCGGCCTGTGCCTTATCGGATAACGGCGGGTTCTGATTGCTCAGCGCATCGATTTTTTTCTGTAATGAGCTGATCCGTTGCTGCAACGCCGAGGCCATCTGTTGCGGGGTTGTCTGCCCCGTGGCCGGAATACCCGATTGATCCGCGACCGATCCAGTCGTCTGATTTATGTTCGCCGCCTTTACGTCGGCTGTAACCTGCGAACGCCCGGCAACGCCCTGAGCTTGTGCGTTCTTGCTTTGATTCTGGATGGCACCGGCCATCATCTCGGCGAACCCCTTCTGTTCAGCGGGCGTATTCGGCACGCTGCCTGATGCGGGATCGGATCGTCCACCGACTGCGGCATTCAACGCACTTAAGGCTGAGCTGTTTAACTGTGCCATATGCTTACTCCCAACGTTCAAACATCCAATGGGTCATGCCGATGCTGTGCGGCGTGCGCATCATTTACGGCCTGCTCTTGCTTGTTCTGCATCCGGTTGCGCTCGTTTTCAAACCGGCCACGCAGTTTTTCAACAGAACGATGTTGACTACTGGCCTCGGCAGCGGCCTGCTTACAGGCATGCAACTCGGCCTCCACTTGGGCGACAACCTCTTTTTGATGGACAATGGTTTGCTCGATCCGCGCCATAAACGCGCGATAATTTTGCAAGGCAAATGCTTTTGCCTGCCCACCGGAGGCGAATCCGATACCGGCCGCGTATTCCTGCAAATAATCCGTCAGCTGCTGCAAACGCGCCTGCTGTTCATCCAACCGCCGCTGACATTGGAGCAGCGATTCCTTGGCAATATTCGCCCCACGCTCGGTAATTTTCTCCACGCCTTTGACCCGTTCGATTCGCTGCTGATTCACGATGGTCACCTCCGGCCTTATCAGGCGGCGCTGTGCATTAATGATTCAAGCGCCGCAAAGCTCGAATCAAGGTCTGCCGATTCATGGATGGACTGACTCAGGAACGCCTCCAGATCAGGCTGCACATCAATGGCGCGATCAAGCCGCACATCATGACCACGACGATACGCGCCCACAGCCAATAAATCCCGGCTTTGATTGTATGTGCTCATCAATTGCTTGAAGCGTTGCATCAGATCCAGATGCTCGGATGACACCAACGCGGGCATCAGTCGGGAAATGGACGCTTCGATATCAATGGCCGGATAACGGCCACGTTCGGCAATGGCCCGGGAAAGCACGATGTGCCCGTCCAGAATGGCACGGGCAGCATCGGCGATGGGGTCATTCTGATCGTCCCCTTCCACCAGCACGGTATAAAACGCCGTCATACTTCCGCGAGCCGATTCCCCATTACCCGCACGCTCAACCAGGGCAGGCAAACGTGCGAACACCGACGGCGGATAGCCCTTGGTGGCCGGTGGCTCGCCGATCGCCAAACCGATTTCCCGCTGGGCCTGGGCGTAACGCGTCAACGAATCCATCAACAGCAGCACATCATGGCCCTGTTCGCGGAAATACTCGGCAATGGCCGTCGCCAGATTCGCGCCGTGCAAGCGCATGAGCGGCGAGGCATCGGCCGGAGCGGCGATCACAATCGCCCTTGATCGCGCCTCGTCATCGAGAATCTCGGCGACAAATTCACGCACCTCGCGCCCACGCTCGCCGATCAGGCCGACCACGATGATCTCCGCCGCGGTGTAGCGTGTCATCATGCCGAGCAGGACGCTTTTACCCACCCCGCTACCAGCAAAAATACCCATTCGCTGCCCGCGCCCCACGGTGAGCAGGGCATTGATTGCCCGCACGCCCACATCCAATGGCTCGCGGATCGGGCGACGCTTGAGCGGATTGTTACTGCGTCCCTGCAAATCAACCGGGATGTCGCCGAAAATGGCCGGGCCATCGTCCAGAGGTTGTCCACGCGCATCAAGAACACGCCCCATCAGCTCCGGCCCCAGCGGAACCCGAATGGATGCACCCTGATTCTGCACCCGGCAGCCCGGCGCGATACCCCTGAGCGCCTCCAGTGGCATGAGGTAGGTATTGCGCTCGGCAAAGCCGACCACTTCTGCGTCCACATAACGACCGGCCGGATCGTCATCCAGAAAAATGCGGCATTGATCGCCAATGGCCGCCGTGAGTCCGCTGGCTTCGAGCGCCAGGCCCACAACCCGTACGATCCGTCCTTCGGCTTGCAGCGGCGGGCGTTGCACGCGTGCCTGCAAACCCATGAGGTGACGAGCCCAATCCAACCCGGCTCCCCCGCCGCGCATGGAAGGCGGATCGAACACAGCGGGATTGCGGCCCGATGTCATTCGGCGGCCTCGTTCACTTCAGTCGCAATGGGATCGGCCGGGCCCGCCACCTGTTCATCGAGCACGCGCAGGCAAAGTGCGGCCCAGCGGGCTTCCAGACTGGCATCGACGAGCGACCCCACGCCCACGGTGTTCGATTCAACCTTCAAACCGCCCGGCGTCACCGTCGCATCACGGCGCACGGTAATGGTTTGCGCGTGTTGGTTTTGCACCTTGTTCTGATCGATGGCGGCCTGCAGGGCATCGGCATCGTCGGGATGGCAAACCAGCGTGACGGCGCGCACGGCCACCGGCAACGCTTCGATCGCCGTGCGAGCCACCACTTCCAGATGCTCGGGCGCGATGGTCAGTTCGCGGTAAATGATCGCGCGGGCCATCTGGGCGGCCAGTCTAGCCATTTGCAGGCTGACTTCCGCATCCAGATCCGCCAAGGGTTGGGTCAATGCCTGCAACCAGCCATTAAAGCGCTGCTGGATCCGTGTTTGTTCAGCCAGGGCGGCCGCCAGCCCTTCGGCATGACCTGCCGCAAAACCGGCCTTTTCCCCCTGGGCCCGCCCCGCCGCGAAGCCGGCTTGTTCGGCCTCTTGGCGCGCTTGTGCCCATTTTTCTGCTTGAGGATCGAGCGGCTCGCTCCTAATCTCCGGCGGCTCCTCCGGCAGATCAAAATCAGGCAAGGCCCAGGCCGAAATATTCGATACATCCGCCCCCGCGGTCAACGGACGCACCAAGGGTGCTTCTTCAACTGCGGCAGCCTGCACGGGATCAGACGAATTCTTCACCGCCGCCTCCTAAGCTGATCTTGCCTTCATCCGCCAGTTTGCGCGCCGCCTGCAGAATTTCTTTCTGTGCCGCTTCGACATCGGACAAGCGTGTTGGGCCCAGCGATTCCAGGTCGTCGCGCATCATCTCGGATGCGCGCTTCGACATATTCTTGAAGAACTTCTCCTTGAGATCGTTATCCGCGCCCTTCATCGCCATGAGCAGGCGATCGGAAGGTACTTCGCGTAGGATGGTCTGGATGCCGCGATCATCCACGTCGATCAGGTTGGCGAACACAAACATCAGATCTTCGATCTGTGTACCCAATTCGGCATCGGTGGACTTGACCGCATTCATCACCACTTCCTCAACGCTACCTTCGAGGAAGTTCATGATCCCCGCCGCAATCTTGACGCCACCGACCTTGGACGACTTGCCACCACCGGCGCCAGAAACCTGACGCTCCATGATGTCGTCGAGTTCCATCAGGGCCTGTGGGGACACGCCATCGAGATGGGCGATGCGCAGGACGATATCGGCACGCATGTTCTCCGGCAGCATCTGTAGAATTTCCGCACCCTGATCGCTCTCCAGATGCGATAGCACAATCGCGATAATCTGCGGGTGTTCGTAGCGGATGATTTCGGCAATCGAGCGCGGATCCAGCCATTTGAGAAATTCCAGATTCCGGCGGTTGCCGCCTGAACTGATACGTTCGAGCAAGCCTGCGGCCTTGTCTTCACCCAAGGCCCGGTTCAGCACGTTACGAATGTAATCGGTGGTACCGAGCGCCAGACCGGTCTGGTCGCCCAGATCCAGCACGAACTGATCGAGCACAGCCTGAATCTGGGAGCGGGTCACATTGGGCAGAACGGCCATGGCTTGGCCTATTTTCTGAACCTCACGTGGATCGAGCTTGGCGAACAACTGTGCCGCCGACTCCTCACCCAAAGCCATCATCAGGATGGCGGCGCGCTCAGGGCCCTTCAATCCAGCGATCAGATCACCGGGGTTTTGATCCGCTTTCACAGGGGCTTCGGCCATCTCAGTTCTCCGAATGCGTCCATTGTTTGATCACCGCGGCCACCGCCTTGGGATCATGGTTGATACTTTGTTTCAATTGTCGCAGCTTATCAGCATAGCTTGCGGCACCGACGAGTTGCGGCACGCCCTCGAGGTTGTCCACGTCATCCGGTCCGGGGATTTGCCCGCCCTCACCCGCCTGACGAGTAAAGGAAACACCCTCTTCATTCATGCCATTGTCTTCCGTGCCATTAGGCAGTGCTGCACCTGGCTGATGAGGTAATGCCTCCGGGCGGGATTTATCCGCCAGCATTTTCAGCAGAGGTCGAACGACCATCAAGAAAATGACCAACATTGCCACCCCCAATCCCAGATTTTTCAGCAAGGGCATGAACCACTCCTGCTGCCAGAGCGGAACGGAGACTTTTTCAATCTTCTGCTCAACGAACGGAATGCTCGCGAGCGTCAATTTGTCGCCACGCTGTTCATCCAAGCCCACGGCTTGGGACACCAGATCCTTGATTCGCGCCAATTCGGCATCGCTCATCGGCTCGGTTTTCGTTTTCCCGTCCTTGTCCGTCACCGTTTTTTCATCCAGCAACACCGCCACGTTGAGTTTATCCACCGCACCGCTGGCGTATTGGGTATGACGAATATCCTTATCCACATTGTAGTTGCGTGTTTCGTTCTTTTGGGTGCTGATCGGTGTCTGAATGATCTGCTGGTATTGCTGAACGTTCAGATTGGCCGGTGGCTGCAGGCCGCCTGCCGTTGGCGGCGTTACCGTACCGCCGCCCGGTGGTTGATTGGTGAGCGCACCCGGCACGCCACCGTTGATACCCTGATCACCCAGGGCGCGCGTGGTGTCGCTGGTCTGCTCGGAAAGCACGACCCCGGTTTTCGGGCCATAGGTTTCACTTGTACCTTCCTGACGTGAGAAATCGATATTGGCAGATACCTGGGCGCGCACCTGATTTGCCCCAACAATCGGCGTCAGCAAGGCTTCGATCTGGCGAGCGTAGGCTCGTTCGACGCGCTGGCGATAGGCGAATTGTTTATCGGTCAAACCCATGCCGCTGGCATCGTCAGAATTTTGACTTAGCAATTCACCGCGCTGATCAATGACGCTCACATTCTCCGGTTTCATCCCCGCCACGCTCGACGCGACCAGATGCACAATCGCGCGCACCTGATCGGCAGTCAGCGATTGGCCGGGCGATAATTCCACCACGACCGAAGCCGTGGGCGGTTGCTGTTCCCGAACAAAAACCGATTGCTTGGGTGTCGCCAGATGCACACGAGCTGCCGAAACACCTTGAATGGTCTCGATTGACCGTGCCAGTTCGACTTCTATGGCGTGCTGGTAACGTGCATGTTCAACAAACTGGCTGGTACCCAGGGATTGATCCTTGTCCAACATCTCAAGCCCGACCCCGTTACCGGAAGGCAGACCCTCGCTGGCCAGCAACATCCGCACGGCGGGCAACTGGGCAGGGTCGACCAGAATGGCGCCATCCGCACTCAGTTGATAATTCTTTTTGGCCGCACGCAACGCATCGACCACGGCGGCCGATTCTTTCGGCCCGAGGTTGGTATACAACGGTACCAGAGATGGCTTTTGCCCCCATAGAAAGAAACCGACCATGAAGGAAAGCGTCGCTGCCAGCGCCACCAGAATCAGCAACTGACGGAAACTCGACGATTGCGTGAATCCGTCGATTTGCCGGATCCATGCCGGCGTTCCGGTTGTTGGCTGGTGAGCGGCAGACATGGAAGCCATCGAATTCTGTGCCATGGTGAAACCCTAACCTTTTAAATTGGCCTTAAACCGGCATGTTCATGATGTCTTGGTACGCCTGCACCAAGCGGTTGCGCACCTGCAAGGTGGCATTGAAGCCCAGTGACGCCTTCTGGGAGGCCAGCATGACCTGCGTGAGATCCACATTCGGATCGCCCAGCTCGAAACGGGTCTTCAACTGGGAAGAATTCTGTTGCAGATCATTGACCTGCCCGATTGCCTTCGTCAAGAGCGATGAGAAGGAATCGCCACCGGCAGGCGATACCGCAGGTGGCACACTCGCCGGCTGGGCCAGCCGCTGGGTGGCTTCCTGACGCATGACGCGCATTTGCGACAAAATTTGATCGACCGACATTCCGCTACTCATCTTGCCTACTCCTCAACCTGATCAAGCCGCTTGCCGAAAACAGCGTGTGTTCCAAGCAAAGCATTGTGTTGAGATGGATTAAGCAGGGTTTATGCCAATTCAGGCGGACATCTGATACTTGCGGAGTTTCTCAACCAGAGTGGTTCGGCGGATACCCAGTTGCCGCGCGGCCTGCGCGACCACACCGTCATTATTGATCAGCGCCTGTTCGATCCAGGCGCGCTCGATGGCTTCGAGCTGATTCTTGAGATCGAAGTCCATTTCCGGCAAAACACACTGACATTGCGCCAGTTCCTGTTCATCGACCGGCAACCGAATGCCCGCAGACTGATCCACGCTCGTCCGCTCAGCGGCAAATATGTCACGAGGATCAACATCCTCAGGCGGTGTGGCATTCTGCGCGCTCGGTTCAGGCGCCCTTGCGGTGGTCGGAGCGGGCATATCGGGCATTTGCCAGTCGGCGGGCAGCTGCATGCGGATTTTTTCTGGCAGCTGCGCGACATCCACGACCTGATCGGGGTACAGAATCCCCAGACGCTCGATGAGATTACCCAACTCACGCACATTACCCGGCCACGGAAGCGCCGAAAGCACCGCCAGCGCGCCATCGGTCAACTTCGCCACGGGGCGCCCCGCCAAGGCAAAACGTTGCGTCAATGCCCGGACAATCTCGGGAATATCCGCCTGCAATTCACGTAATGGCCTGGTTTCAAGCGGGAAAACATTCAAGCGGTAGTACAAATCCTGCCGGAAGCCGCCTTCCTGTATGCGCGCTTCCAGATCCCGATGCGTCGCGGCCACGATGCGCACATCGGCCGTGAAGGTATGCCGCCCGCCAACGCGCTCGAATGTACGTTCCTGCAATACGCGCAGAATCTTGACCTGCATCGGCAGCGGCATATCGCCGATTTCATCCAGAAACAGCGTGCCGCCCTCGGCCAGTTCGAAGCGCCCCGGTCGCGCACTGATCGCGCCGGTAAAGGCGCCCTTCTCATGGCCGAATAACTCGGACTCAAGCAATTCCGCCGGAATCGCGCCGCAATTGATGGGCACGAAGGGTTTATCCGCCCGATTCGACAGACGATGAATCATTCGCGCCACGACTTCCTTGCCGGTACCGGATTCACCCAGAATCAGCACGGTGGCATCGCTGGGTGCCACCTGTTCGATCTCGGCCCGCAGCTGCCGCATGACCGGCGTTTGCCCCACCAAACCACGTCCGGCCGCAACCAGCTGTTCACCGCGCCAACGACTGAACAAACGCTGAACGATGCCCTGCAAACCGGACAGCGTACAAGGCCAGGCCAGTGTGGCGAAGGGTGCTTGAACCGCGCCCAGCCAGCGAGCCGGATCAGCGTCCAAGGCAATCCAGGGCAGCGTTTGCAGATGGTCGAGACGGGATGCGCAGGCATCGGCAAAACAGATGCCGCCAATCACATCGTCGGTAACGGAGGGAACCGGATCAGGAACCGATTCGGCCTGGACACCGAGCAAGAAAAGCCAATGTGCCAAATCGGACTTGATCTCAGATGGTGCATCCAACCATATTCGCGGCAACTGATCAGACATCTTCCGGTGACTCCGAAACAACAAGATAATCAAACACACGAGGCGGCCCGCCGACACATCTCGGATCATATTTTGGGCGGATGCCCACCGAAAAAGCAGCTGGGAATTTGTTCAGGCGGAAACCCTACCTGTAGCCGTGATCTGTGTCAAAATATTGTCAGCATTATCTGCACGATGTGACCACTTGACCCGGCTTTGGTTTATGAGTGTTAATTCGACCACTTGGCGCCTATCGCACCGCCAATCCCGGAAGGACTCGCCAGAAGTGAATCCATGAAAATCGACTCGACATTGATCGCCAGCACCGTCACGGAATTACGGGGCCAGCCGCTTAAGACAGGGCAGACACTGGCGGCCATTGTCTTGCAAGCGAATCAAAGCACGGGCAAAGCGGTGCTTTCCCTGGCCGGCGGACAGGTGACCGTCAACACCCGGCAGCCGCTCACTATGGGCAGCGCCATCCAGTTGACCGTTCGGGATGTCGGCCCGCCGCTGGTGTTGGGACTCACGCCCGCCGAAGGCATGGCGGCACGCGCCTCGCCACAAACGCCGGTGCAAACCCTGTTTGCCCTGTTGATGACAAAACTCGGCAGCGGCGTGCTGTCGTCCACTCCGAAAGCCGATTTCATCCCGCCGCAAGGGCAGCAAGCCAATATGGCGAAGAACCCAAGCCCTTTTTCGACGACAACCACCTCATCGACCAACAATGCGGATTCGACAACAGGCAAGACTCCGGCTGGCACCGCGCCGATCGCGAAGGCAACTCAGTCCATCAAACTTGATCTCCCCTTGAACGTCCGCATGGCGCTGCCCAGCCTCGACCCTGTTCTCAATGCCGTGCGGACGGGCACGTCGGTCGCCGAACAAACACTTGCCCGAAATCTGACCCAGCTGATTGTCACCAACAGCCTGCCTGTAGTACCCACCAATGCGCTGCTTGATCAGGCGACATCCGATATCAAGTCCCAGCTCAAATTGGCCGCCCAACAACTCAAAATGCAGTCAAGCCTGGAATCGGCGGGGAAGGAGCCCGTAACCACTGGCCGAGGGGCGCTGCCACCGACCGCCGCCCCATCGGCATCACAGACCACGGCCCAGACTTCAACTCAAACCAGTGCGCTGCAATCGAGCCTGGAACAATGGATCGGTCGGCTGGATGTCAGCCAGTTGCGAACTGCCCTTTTACAGATTCAAGGGCAGCCGACCTGGGTCGTCGACGTGCCCATGATGGTCGCCGAGCAACCCCGGCGCTTCCAGTTCACCATTCAGGAGCAGGCGCAGAATACCAACCCACCAACCGAATCGACATGGCAACTCGATTTTGCGATTGATCTCCCCGCACTGGGGCCGCTGCATGGCAGCCTGTCGCTGCAATCCACCGACCTGACCGTTCGCCTGTATGCAGATAAGCCCGAGGCACGGATTCAGCTGGACGCCTCGCTCGACCAATTGGCAGAACACCTGCGCGCCGCTTCGTTGACGCCCAAGGAATTGAGCATCTACCCCGGCCCGCCGCCCAAAGCCGTTCAGGAGCGACTGAGCCCCGCACCGATCACAGATGAGCACACCACGTTCAGGTGCCGAGTATGATATGAAGTCTGATCAAGTGAAGTCAGCATGAGTCGCGACATCCCGAAATCCAAGTCGGACACGCGCTCGGTCAGCCGGGCGGTGGCCCTGAAGTACGAGGGTACGGATTTACCTCGGGTGGTTGCCACGGGGCAGCATCTTGTGGCCGAGCAGATCGTGACCCATGCCGAAGCAGCGGGCGTACCATTGGTGGAAGACCCGGCGTTGGCGGAAGTGCTCGCCGGTCTGGATATCGGAGACCATATCCCCGACAACCTGTTCCGGGCCGTTGCGGAAGTGCTGAGTTATGCCCTGTATGTCAGCGGCAAGCACGAAGATGTGCTCAAGCGGGCGCAGCAAACGCGGGATGAGGCCCAAAAGAACCAATCAAATGACAAGTCAAAGAATGGGCCACCGGAATAAAGCAACAAGTTTGATTGAGCATTCTGCTATCGCGCCTGCCCTGCGTCTGAGCGTGCCGCGAATTATTCCGTAGCCCCTGTTTCTGTCGAACTGGACTTAGGGAACCTCTGATTGAATCCCTCGTGAGCCGGGTTGCTGATCCAAAAGCCGCAAAACGAGACAGAGGCCGAAGGTCGTAGTTTACGCTACGATGCCAAGGCCGATAACGAAGTGTTGCGGCTTTTGGGCAGCAACCCCCATGGGACGGGCTTTTGAGAGCGATTCGCTGTGTTGCGCCGTTCACGAATGGAATAACCATTCGTTTCGCGCCGCGCCTTGCGACTCATCCCTCAAAAACCCGTCTCGGCCACGAAGGATTCAATCAGAGGTTCCTTAGCAGAACGGGCTTCGATGGGCACGACGCCATCACCAAAATGCAGCCGCAAGGGCAAGGGCCGGTCGGATTCGGCCAAGGCAGATCGCAACGCGGCCGCGCGCCAGATCACACCGGATTCCGCTTCGACCAGACTGTAACCACGCTCAAGTACCCGCTGCGGGCTCAGGGCGGTCAGCACACCGAAAGCCTGTTCGAGCCGTTGCTGCTGGCGAACGAGTCCCTGCCGACCGATCTCATGCAATCGCGCGGTCAAACGCTCCGTTTCCTGCTGGCGCTGCTCGATCTGTCGCCGCACGATCGAGGGGCGCAAGCCCGCCGCCAGCCGCAACCAATCCTGCCGCTGTGCGGCCATCTGCCGATCAATGGCCTGCTGTAGCCGCCAGCGCATCTGTTCGAGTCGACTGTGATTCTGGCGGACCCAATGCACCGGACTGCGTTGCTGCAATCGATGCGTCAATGCCTGCACCCGGCCGAGGCGCTCCTGCCAGCGCGCACGAATCGCCCGCTGCAAGCGCAGGCTGAGCATCATCTGGTGATTGAGCTGCGGTAACCAGCGCTGGCGCTGCTGGTAAAAACGGTTCAGATTGCTGTCCAGGCGTTGCCCTGCCTCGTTCAATCGAGCTTCGATCAACCGGGTTAACTGCTGGTGCCGCAGAATCAGCGCGGCCTGCAATTCTCTTAAGGTAATAGGGGTCGCCAGTTCGGCCGCCGCCGTCGGTGTCGCCGCCCGGACATCCGCCACAAAATCGCCGATCGTGAAATCGATTTCGTGACCGACGCCACTGATCACGGGGATCGGGCAGGCTGCAATCGCACGAGCCAGCGCTTCATCGTTGAATGCCCACAGATCACTCATCGAGCCGCCGCCGCGCACGAGCAGCACGACATCAAACCCCGAATCGCTCGTGATACCCCGCACCGCATGGGTGAGTTCAGCCGCCGCCGTTTCACCCTGCACCGCCACGGGAATCAGGTTGATTTCGACCAAGGGCAGCCGCCGGATCAAGGTGGAAACCACATCCTGCAGCGCGGCACCTACAGCGGAAGAAATCACCACGATCCGGCGAGGTAATCGGGGGATTGCGCGCTTGCGTGCCGAGTCGAACAAGCCTTCGGCAAACAGTTTTTTCTTCAAGGCTTCGAACAGGACAGCCAATTGGCCATCACCGGCCAATTCAACCCCGGTCACGATGAGTTGGTAATCACCGCGCGGGGCGTACAGCGAGACCGAACCCCGCACAACCACGGCATCGCCATTGGCGAACGCGGTCTTCACGCGCATGGCCTGCCCGCGAAACAGCGCGCAGCGCACTTCGGCCTGTTGATCTTTGAGCGAAAAATACACATGCCCCGACGCGGCACGGGTCAGCGAGCGCACCTCACCCTGAACCATGACGCCGCTTAAATTGGCTTCCAGTATCTGTTTGGCCATGGCGTTGAGGGAAGTAACGGAAAGAATCGCACTCATATGCAACTCACGGTAGATTTATGGACAGACGCAAGGCCAAAGCCAGCAAGGTCAGCAACAGTACCGGCGTGGTGAGAATCAAGCCGACTTTGAAGTAATACCCCCATGAAATCACGATCTGCTTGCGCGCCAGCACATGCAACCACAATAGCGTCGCCAGACTGCCGATGGGCGTGAACTTCGGCCCGAGATCACAGCCGATGATATTGGCGTAAACCATCGCCAGATGCGTCGTGCCGCTGGCCTGGGTACCGTCGATCGCCAAGGTACCCATGAGCACGGCGGGCATGTTGTTGAGCACGGCAGACAAAGCCGCCATGGTAAAACCCGTGCCGAGCGTAGCGCCCCACAACCCGAAGTGGGCCAGTTGATCGAACCAGAGCGTCAACCCGTCGGTCAAGCCGGCGTTTTTCAGTCCATAGACAACGAGATACATGCCCAGCGAAAAGATCACCACTTGCCACGGCGCCTGGATCAATACGGTGCGGGTGTTGATTTTCGCGCCCCGCCGCGCAATCAGCCACAGCGTGAACGCGCCGATGGCGGCCACCAGACTGATCGGCACACCCCAGCCATCCAGCACGAAAAACCCGAACAACAGCCAGCCGAGCACCCACCAACCGGCACGGAATACGGATCGGTCAATAATGGCTTTATCAGGCAGATCCAATTCATTGCAGGCATAGGTTTTGGGGATCGAGCGTCGAAAATACAGCCACAACACACTCAAGGAGGCGAGCACGGAAACCAGAGTGACCGGCACCATGACGGCGGCATAGTCGGCAAATCCCAACTTGAAATAGTCGGCGACGACGATATTGACGAGGTTTGAAATCACCAGCGGCATACTCGCCGTATCGGCGATAAACCCGGCTGCCATCACGAACGCGAGCGTGGCCAGCGGGCTCATGCGCAAGGCCAACAAAATTCCGATCACGATCGGGGTGAGAATCAGCGCCGCGCCGTCATTGGCAAAGAAAGCGGCGACCAAGGCGCCCAATAAGACCATCACTACAAACAATCGTGACCCACTGCCGCCCGCCCAGCGGGCCAGATGCAAAGCCGCCCAGTTGAAAAATCCGGCTTCATCCAGCAAGAGGCTGATGATAATCAGGGCAATAAAGGTGAAGGTGGCATTCCAGACGATGGTCCAAACCACCGGCACATCGGCCAGATCGATGACACCCGCGGCAAAGGCGACCAGCGCACCGGCCGCCGCGCTCCACCCGATGCCCAGTTGAAACCGACCGATGGTGGGCTGCCACAGTACAAGCGTCAAGGTGGCCAGAAAAATGGCCGCAGCCGTCATGAGGAGAGCATGGCCGCGCCGCGCACACCGCTGGAATCACCGAATTTCGGTGCAACGAGTCGGGTACTGATCGGGTCGGAGAATACGAACTCATCCCAAAGCGCGGGAACCTTGTCGTATAAAGCAGCCACATTCGACATGCCGCCGCCCAACACGATCACTTCCGGGTCGAAGATATTGATGACATGTGCCAAGGCGCGGGCAAGGCGATCGGTGTACCGGTTCAAAGCCGCTTTGGCCTCGGGGTCACCCTGTTCGACTGCCGCGATAATCTCGGCACCGGTGAGTGATCGGCCGGATGCGTTTTGATAATCCCGCATGAATGCCGGGCCGGAGAGCCATTGCTCGATACAACCTTGATGGCCGCACCAGCAAACCGGGCCGGGGTATTCGCCTTCATGCGTCCAGGGCAGCGGGTTATGCCCCCACTCACCGGCGATGGCGTTCTGCCCCATGATCAACTGACCGTTGAACACCAAAGCGCCGCCAACACCGGTGCCTAAGATCACACCGAATACCGAATCGATACCATCGGCTGCGCCACCATGCGCCTCGGACAAGGCGAGGCAATTGGCATCGTTGGCCATGGAGATTGATCGGTTGAGCCGAGTTTCAAGATCATATTTGAGCGGCTTATCGTTCAGAACCACCGAATTGGCATTTTTCATCCGGCCCGTGCCCGGTGAAGTCGTCCCCGGTGTGCCAACGCCGATAGAATCGACGCGGCCCAGCCTGTCCTCAGCCTGCTTGATCAACTTGGCGATGGTTTCAATGGTGCCCGAAAAGTCACCTTGCGGGGTTGGCAGGCGCTCACGAAACAGGAACTCGTCCGCCTCATCGAGCACCGCCACCTCGACCTTGGTGCCACCCAGATCGACGCCGAGGCGCAACCGGCCCTTCGGTTTGAGCGTGTTCTCATCGTTCGCTTGCACTGTCATCGACATCAAACCGCGATCAGCCCAGAGCCGCCAAGGCTGCGGCGTAATCCGGCTCATCGGCAATTTCTGGGACCAGTTGCACGTAGCGTACCTGATCGTGTTCATCGAGCACGATCACGGCGCGCGCTGCCAGATGAGCCAACGCGCCATCGGCCAGCAGCACACCATAATCACGCAGAAACTCCGGATGACGGAATGTGGACAGCGTGATGACATTATCTAGGCCCTCAGCGCCGCAGAAGCGACCCTGCGCGAAGGGTAGATCGGCAGAAATGCAAAGCACCACGGTATCCGGGCGCCCGCCCGCCTGTTCATTGAAGCTGCGCACCGACTGCGCGCAAGTCGGTGTATCCAGACTCGGGAAGATATTCAGAATTTTCTTCTTGCCCGAAAAATCAGCCAGGGTTTTTTCATGCAACTCGCCATCGGTGAGCGTGAAGGCAGGCGCAGGCGAACCAACCGCGGGCATAACACCAGCAACCTCGACGGGATTACCCAAAAAAGTAACTTGGCTCATTTTATTACCTCATATACAGCATTTGAAAAATAAACAATCCAGCACGTTCACTGGAAACAGTCACATCAATTGCGCAAAGTCGCAACCAAACGTTTTGAATAGATGAACAAGTCTAGGGCATCCTCAATAGAAGCACAGACCACGTCCGCCGACGCCAGCGTAATCTGTGCCGCACCCTCGACCTGCACCACGGCCACACCCACCACCGCCGTTTGCAGCATCAACGCATCATTGCGGCCATTACCCACCGCGACACACTGCTCGAAGCCCAACGCTCGGACAAAATCGGCCTTGGCCTCGCTTTGCGCGCCGGGTGGCAGAATGTATAAAGAAACTGGCAGGCCAGCCAGTTTTTGCGCGGCATTGCCGTGGGTATCGGCGGTGATCACGTGGATCGTCAGATGTTCGGCGAGCTGCGCCAGTCGTTCGGGCACACCGGCAATCAAGGCACCGTCCTCGGCAAGCGTGCCGTTGTAATCGAGCACGAGATGCGCAAGTGACAGGCGAACACCGCCATTAAAATCGCCAGGTATCTCAACCGTCAGCATCGCCACCGTCCTCGTCTATCGTGATGTTTGGGCCATCGAACTGATCTTGGCGCAGATGCCGCCCCAAGGCAGCCGCCAGTTTGCGCGCGGTTTGTCGATAAATCAGCGCATTGGGGGAGTCCGGAGATCGAACCACGGTCGGCTTTCCCTCATCAACGTCGGTGCGGATGGCAAGATCCAGCGGCAACTGTCCCAGCAGCGCCACATGGTTTTCCGCCGCCAGTTTTTCGCCACCGCCGGTGCCGAAAATCGGCTCGATATGGCCGCAGTTCGAACAGATATGCACCGACATATTTTCGATGACGCCCAGCACGGGCACATTGACCTTCTCGAACATGGTGATGGCCTTGCGGGCATCGATCAAGGCGATGTCTTGCGGCGTGGTGACAATCACGCTGCCCGCCACCGGCACCTTCTGCGCCAGTGTGAGCTGAATGTCGCCCGTGCCCGGCGGCATATCGACAATCAGGTAATCCAGATCATGCCAACGCGTATCGTTGAGTAACTGCATCAGCGCCGAGGTGACCATCGGCCCGCGCCAGACCATGGCCTGGGCATCATCGACGAGATAACCGATCGACATGGTTTGCAGGCCGTGCGCCATCACCGGCGCCATCGAGCGATCGGCATTCACCGTGGGGGTGTGTTTGCTGCCGAGCATCAGCGGCTGGCTCGGCCCGTAGATATCGGCATCCAGCAGACCGACAGTTGCGCCTTCCGCCGCCAGCGCCAATGCCAGATTCACGCTGGTGGTCGACTTGCCTACCCCGCCCTTGCCGGAAGCCACCGCAATGATGTTTCGCACGCCGGGCAGCGGCTTGCCGTTCTGGCTACTGCCGATCGGGCTGACAAACGCAATGGTGGTCTTGGCGGATGTGATGCCTTCGATCCCAAGCGCGGTGCGCTCAAGCAATTCGGTCAGTTCGGCCTCGAAGCCCGCCGCCGGATAATCGAGCACCACGTCGATGTGCGCCACATCGCCCGCCACCTCGGCGCGCTCGATGAAATGGGCATCCGCCAGCGTTTCCCCGGCGTGCGGGTCGATCAGCGCACCCAAGGCGGCACGCAAGACTTCTGATCGAGGCTGATCGATTTTCTTTCCAAACAGTCCAAACATTCATCACCTCCAGACGGTTATGGTGAGCGCGGTCTTTACGGTGTGGCGTCTATTCTGGCCGCATATGCGGGAATAGCAACACATCGCGAATCGAAGGCGAGTCGGTCAGGAACATCACGAGACGGTCGATGCCAATGCCTTCGCCTGCGGTCGGCGGCATACCGTGTTCCAGCGCGCGGATATAATCGGCATCGAAATGCATGGCTTCGTCGTCTCCGGCGTCTTTTTCGGCCACCTGTGCCATGAAGCGTTCCGCCTGATCTTCGGCGTCGTTCAACTCCGAGAAACCATTGGCGATTTCACGACCACCGATGAAGAACTCGAAGCGATCGGTCACAAAAGGGTTGTTGTCGTTGCGGCGCGCCAAAGGTGACACTTCGGCCGGGTATTCGGTAATGAAGGTCGGCTGAGTCAGCTTGTGCTCGGCCGTTTCTTCAAAGATTTCGATCTGGATTTTACCGAGACCGTAAGAATCCTTGATGTGGATACCCAAACCTTCCGCCACGCGACGGGCGCTGTCGCTATCCGCAAGCTGTTCACGGGTGATATCCGGATTATGTGCCAGGATGGCATCGACCACCGACAGGCGGGCAAATGGTTGCGCCAGATCGAACGCGGTGCCTTGGTAAGTCACCGTGGTCGAACCGCAGACTGATTCGGCCAGCCGACGCAGCAGGTCTTCGGTCATGTCCATGAGATCGATGTAATCGGCATAGGCCTGATAGAACTCGATCATGGTGAATTCAGGGTTGTGGCGCGTCGAAAGCCCTTCGTTACGGAAATTGCGGTTGATCTCATACACCCGCTCAAAACCGCCGACCACCAAGCGTTTGAGGTACAGCTCCGGCGCGATCCGCAGGTACAAGTCCATATCGAGCGCGTTGTGGAAGGTCGTGAACGGCTTGGCCGAAGCGCCACCAGGGATCACGTGCATCATCGGGGTTTCGACTTCAAGGAAGTCCTTGTCATTCAAATAATTACGAATGAACTGGATGATCCGGGTGCGCTTGCGGAAAGTATCGCGCACCGGTTCGTTCATGATCAGATCGACGTAACGCTGGCGGTAGCGCTGCTCGGTATCCGACATGCCGTGGAATTTGTCCGGCAGCGGGCGCAGGCTCTTGGTCAGCAGGCGAATCGAGTCCACGCGCACGGAAAGCTCGCCCTTCTGGGTTTTGAACAAGCGGCCTTCGCCGCCGACGATATCGCCGATATCCCAGGTCTTGAGGTCATCATAGGCCGCTTCGCCCAAGGCATCGCGCGCCACATACAACTGGATCCGGCCACTGTGATCGAGAATCGACAGAAAACTTGCCTTGCCCATCACCCGCTTGGCCATCACGCGCCCGGCGACGACCACACGACGGGGATTCTGCTCGAAATAATCAGCCTCTTTTTCGGCATATTCGGCCTGCAATTCCGAAGCACTGGCATCCCGCCGGAAATCGTTGGGGAAGGCGTTGCCGCTTGCACGGATGCGATCGAGCTTGTCGCGTCGCTCGGCAATGAGTTTGTTTTCTTCGGCAAGCAGGGTTTCGGGGCTGTTTTCTCGGTTATTGGCTTCAGCCGCGCCGTTGGCGGTTTCATGTTCGGACATCAGTTAAATTCCGGTAAATAAATAAGATCAATAGTGTCTGGAATGCGGCAGGTTCGATTCAGGCCGCACCCCTAAGGAAGCGCTGATTTATTCAGTGCTTCCCGCTTGGGGCAGGATGCCCCAACACGAGCAAAGACGTAAGTCTTTTGATTCGTGAGCGCCATCGCGGGCGTGTACCGCGATGAGCGCGCTGATTTATTCCAAGGATGGAATAAATCAGCACTTATCTAAGAGCAGACCGGCAGGAATCACAGGCCGCTTTTCAGACTCGCTTCGATAAACGGATCGAGATCGCCATCCAACACGGCTTGAGTGTTGCCGGTTTCATAGCCGGTGCGCAAGTCCTTGATACGGCTTTGGTCGAGCACGTAGGATCGAATCTGGTTACCCCAGGACACATCGGATTTGGTGTCTTCCAGCGCTTGGCTGACGGCATTGCGCTTCTGCACTTCCAGCTCATAGAGCTTGGCTTTGAGCATTTTCATGGCGCGCTCGCGGTTCTGAATCTGTGAACGTTCCGCCTGACAGGCCACCACGACCCCGGTCGGAATATGCGTGAAGCGCACTGCCGATTCGGTTCGGTTGACGTGCTGCCCACCCGCACCGGAGGCGCGGAAAACATCTACGCGCAAATCGGCAGGGTTCACTTCGATTTCGATATTGTCATCGACTTCCGGCGACACGAATACCGAAGCGAACGAGGTATGGCGGCGGTTATCAGAATCGAACGGCGATTTGCGCACGAGTCGGTGTACGCCGATTTCTGTACGCAGCCAACCGAAGGCGTACTCACCCTCGAATCGGATGGTGGCTGATTTGATCCCCGCCACTTCACCATCGGACATTTCCATCACTTCGGTCTTGAAGCCGCGGCGATCGCCCCAGCGCAGATACATCCGCATCAGAATGCTGGCCCAATCCTGCGATTCCGTCCCGCCCGCACCCGATTGAATATCGAGGTAGGCATTGGACTCGTCCATTTCGCCGGAGAACATGCGCCGGAATTCCAGATCGGCGATCTGTTTCTCGAATTCGGCCACGTCTTTTTCAATGGAAGCCACGGTGGCTTCGTCATCTTCCTCGGCGGCCATTTCCAGCAAATCGGCGTTATCGTTCAAGCCTTGCGCCATATCGGCCAGCGTGTGGACGACGCGCTCCAGCGAAGCGCGTTCCTTGCCCAGCGCCTGCGCCCGGGCCGGATCGTTCCACACATCGGGCACTTCGAGTTCTCGATCAACTTCTTCTAAGCGTTCTTTTTTGACATCGAAGTCAAAGATACCCCCGAAGCGCGGCCGCGCGTGCGGACAGGTCTTTGATCTTGAACAGGATAGGATTAATTTCGAGCATGGTTCTGTTTCGTTACGGATTCATGAAAATAGGTTGAATATTGTAACGCAATGCGACGCATAAGGGATCGGACTCTAATGAACACTGAAAAACTTCAGGTTGGAGTTAGTCAGCGCATTCAAAAGAAAAATCGCCCCACTGCATTTGCAGCACACTTAGGGCCACGATGGGTGCAGTTTCGGTGCGCAAAACGCGCGGCCCGAGCGTCAGCGGCATAAAACCCGATGCGATGGCTACTTCGATTTCGTGACCGCTAAGACCGCCTTCGGGGCCTATCAAAATCGCTACGTTTTCTGGCCTCGCGACAAACGGTTTCGCTGCATGACCTCTATTCGGGTGCAAAACCCATTTGAGCGTCGCATCGGTCTGCGCCAGGGCGTCATTGAGCGACACGATCGGATCGATGCGCGGCAGAACATTACGCCCGGATTGCTCGCAAGCGCCGATCGCGATATCGCTGAACCGGGCATGGCGCTTATCGGCGCGTTCACCCTTCAGGTCGACGATGCTCCGCTCGGTCGCCACCGGAGTGATTCGGGTCACGCCCAACTCGACCGCCTTCTGAATCACCCAGTCCATTTTTTCGCCCTTGCCCATCGCCTGCAGAAGATGAATCTGCAACGGCGATTCGACGCTGTGCATCACCACCCGACCAATTACAAGCGAGGCCTCGCGCTTGCCCAGATTGAGCGTCGCATCGGCTTCGAGGTTTTGGCCATCGAAGACGCGCACGGCCTGCCCATCGCGCAGGCGCAGAACATTTTTCAGGTAATTGAGCCGCTCAGCGGATAGCGGCAGGGTTGCACCTTCTGCCAGCGCTGCGTCGAGGTAGATTCGTGGTACGCGCACCGGTCAATCCCTCTCGCTAGTCCTGCACCGCAAAACGCACGGCATCTAAGGTGACATCGGCGAGCATCTGCCATTGCTCGTCATCCATGACGTACGGCGGCATCCAGTAGATGGTATTTCCCAGCGGGCGGAGCAGCACTTCGTGGTCCAGCGCGTACCGATAAGCCTTCTGGTTGCGACGCTCGGCCCGCGGGAACGGATTGCCCTGATTGCCGGGCCGGTCGTCGACCAGATCCAAGGCCACGATCATGCCGCAACGACGCAGATGCGCGATGTTGGGCAACTCGGCCAGGGGCGCGGTGAGCCGGTCGATCATCGCCCCGCGCTCGCGATTGCGTTCGAGCACATTATCCTGCTCGAAGATATCCAGCGTCGCCAGCGCGGCCGTGCAGGCCAGCGGATTGCCGGTGTAACTGTGTGAATGCAGGAAGGCCCGGCTGACAGGCGCCTCACAATAAAACGCCTGATAGATGTCCTCGGTGGTGAGCACGGCGGAAAGAGGCAGATAGCCGCCGGTAATACCCTTGGACAGACACAGGATATCCGGCGTGATGCCGCCCTGCTCGCAGGCAAACAGGGTGCCGGTGCGGCCGAATCCGACCGCGATTTCATCGGCAATCAGATGCACCTCGAATTCATCGCATAAAGCGCGCAAACCCGCAAGATAAGCCGATTCGTGCATCCGCATCCCGGCGGCGCATTGCACCAGTGGCTCGATGATGATCGCGCAGGTTGAAGACGCCACGCGCTCGAGCAACGCACGCATACCCGCCAATGCGCGCTCGGTAACATCGGCGCAGGATTCGCCGGGCGCGGCCTGCTGGCAATCGGGTGAAGGCGCGATAAAGGCGGGCTGGATCAGTGGCGCGTAGGTTTCGGTGAAAATGGGAATGTTTCCGACCCCGAGCGCGCCCATGGTTTCGCCGTGATAGCTGTTTTCCAGGGCGATGAACCGCGTTTTTTCCCCGCGACCAAGATTGCGCCAGTAGTGAAAACTCATTTTCAGGGCGACTTCCACACCGGAAGCGCCGTTATCCGCGAAAAACACCCGATCCAGACCCGGTGGCGTCAATTGAACCAATCGTTCGGATAACTCGACCACCGGCTGATGGCTGAATCCGGCGAGAATCACATGTTCGAGCTGATCGAGCTGCGCCTTGAGACGCGCATTGATCACCGGATTGGCGTGCCCGAACAGATTCACCCACCACGAACTGATCACATCGAGATAGCGTCGACCATCGAAGTCGTACAACCAGCAACCCTCGCCACGCGACACGGGAATCGGCGGCAGGGTCTCGTGCTCTTTCATCTGGGTGCAGGGATGCCAGAGCACCGCCAGATCGCGGTCGATCCAGGATTGATTCGAACTCATCATGTTTAACCCGAGGTTATCTCGTGACCGGTGCAACCACGAGATTGGAACTGTCGACCGACGTCACCTCGACCACTGAGCCTGATGGCATATCCGGTCCGAGTACACGCCAACGCGAATCCCCGATTCGCACCCAACCCACGCCATTGACGATGGGGGCTTCAAGGGTGAAATGACGGCCGATATATTGCTCGCCTCGCCGATTAAGCTTGGGGTGGTCGGTGGCCTGCTTGTTCGGCACGAATACCCGACGCCCGATCAATACGGCAACGATCGACAGGACGGCAAACAAACCGATCTGCACCGGCCAGCCGATATCCGGCAAGAAAAAGCTGATGCCGCCGACCACGCCAGCGGCCACGCCGAGCCAGAGGAAGAAGCTCGATGGCGCGAATATCTCCACGACGACGAGCAGCACGCCAAGGATGAACCACGCCCAATAGTCCCAAACCAAGGTATCAAGCGGCATTATGACAACTCACTCCACTCAAGTGATTCAAGAGGCGAGATCATCGAGCGATGACCCAACCATCACTGCCTTTGACTAAATGCAGCATCCGGGTGTTTTTCTGGTCACCGGCGAAGGGGGTGCTGACCTCGGTTTCGACCTTGCAGTCGAAGCCGGTGCCTGATGCATCTTTATTGCACTCGAGCACCTTGACCGATTTGATCTCAACCTTTGCCATCATCGCGCTCACGGCTTCACCGCCCTGAACCGAGCTGGCCTGGCTCATCGCCTTCGCCATACCGGATTTGAGCGCCTTCTCGACATCGCTCGACGAAGGCGCGCCGCTGGAACAGCCAGCCAAAGCGAGCACGACGAGCACGGGAAGTGTCGCAATTAAATCACGCGTTGTTTTCATAGATGGTCCCTCAATTTTTCATGGATTATTTTGGGTTGACCTTAAAGGCTTCTTTCGCCAATTCGGCGATCCCTTCGAGGGAGCCGAGCATGTTGCTGGCCTCGATCGGCAGCATGATGACTTTCTGGTTCGGTGCGGTGGCCACCGACTGGAACGCTTCGATGTATTTGGTCGCCACAAAGTAGTTGATGGCCTGCACATTACCGGCGGCAATGGCTTCACTCACAGACTTGGTAGCAAAAGCTTCTGCCTGTGCCAGGCGTTCGCGCGCTTCAGCATCACGGAAGGCCGCCTCCCGATCACCCTCGGCTTTCAGGATATTCGACTGCTTCTCGCCCTCTGCCTTCAAAATGGCTGCCTGCCGGAAGCCCTCGGCTTCCAGAATATTGGCGCGCTTCTCCCGCTCGGCTTTCATTTGGCGTCCCATGGCCGCCACCAGATCCTGAGGTGGCGTGATGTCCTTGATTTCGATTCGGGTGATTTTGGTGCCCCAGGGCGAGGTGGCTTCATCCACCACGGACAGCAGACGGGCATTGATATCGTCCCGGCGGGAGAGGATTTCGTCCAGATCCATCGAGCCCATGACGTTCCGGATGTTGGTGATCACCAGGTTCAGAATGGCATAATCAAGCTGGTGCACTTCATAGGCTGCACGGGCCGGATCGAGTACTTGAAAAAAGACGACGCCATCGACCTTGATCATCGCGTTATCCCGCGTGATGATTTCCTGCGACGCGACGTCGAGCACCTGTTCCATCACGTTGATCTTGCGACCGATCCGATCGATGTACGGCACGATCAGGTTCAAACCGGGTTCGAGCGTCCGGGTGTAGCGACCGAAACGCTCTACGGTCCACATCGAGCCTTGCGGCACCTGCTTGATGCCCGCGAAAATGGTGGCCGCAGCCAACACCAACAAAACAATGGCAAACGTTCCCATGAGGCCCACTCCTTTCAATGCATTTTATGGATACCACTTATCGATGCTGTTGTCTTGATATACGAAGTCAATACTGATGAAAAGAAATCGATGCAGCCATGATCGACGTATCAAACCGTCAATGTACGTGGCATCGATGACAATAGCATTGAAGCCGACGGCAACCAATGGCAGTTAGTTAGCAAGACATCAATCCCGCATCGCGACAGATGTTGATGACCGGGGCCGCCTGGTTCATGGTGTAGAAGTGCAGCCCGGGCGCGCCGGCCTGAACGAGATCGGCAGTCAAGCGGGTCACCACGTCATGGCCGAATGCGCGCAGGCCATCCATGTCGTCACCGAAGGCTTCGAGGCGTTTGCGCAACCAACGCGGCAAATCCGCCCCGCAGGCATCGGAAAACCGCGCCAGTTGGGTGTAATTGCTGATCGGCATGATGCCGGGCACGATCGGAATCGTGACCTGCAACTTTTCGCAGTCATCCAAGAAGCGGGCGTAGGCTTCGATGGAATAGAAATATTGCGTGATGGCGCCGTCGGCACCCGCTTCGACTTTCTGCTTGAAATGCAGCAAGTCGGCACGGGCATTGGCCGATTGCGGGTGAAATTCGGGATAAGCCGCCACTTCGATGTGGAACCAGTCGCCACTGTGTTCTCGAATGAACGCAACGAGTTCGCTGGCATATCGGAAATCGCCCGGATCGCGCATCCCGGAGGGCAAATCCCCCCGCAAGGCGACTATTCGCTTGATACCGAGCGCACGGTACTGGTCCAGAATGGCCGCGATACTGGCTCGCGTGGAACCAATGCAGGACAGATGCGGCGCGGCAGGCACACCGGATTCGGTCTGAATCGCTTGAACAGTTGCAAAGCTTCGATCCTGAGTCGAGCCACCCGCGCCATAAGTGACGGAGAAATACTCCGGCTTCAGGGCAGCGGTCAACTGTTCGGTAACGGCACGCAGCTTAAGCGCACCCTCGTCCGACTTGGGCGGAAAAAACTCACAGGATAAGGGCGTGTGCATAATTGCCTCCGAGCCCATCAGTAGCGGTAGCTATCAGGCTTGTAGGGTCCGTTGACCTCGACACCGAGGTAGGCCGCCTGTTTGTCGGTCATCTTCGTCAGCACGCCGCCGAAACCCGCCACCATGTAACGCGCCACTTCTTCATCCAGCGCCTTGGGCAGCACTTCAACGCGCAACAGTTCGGCTTTGCGTGACTCGGGCTGGTCGGCAAACTTGTTGGCGAACAAATGCAGCTGAGCCAGCACCTGATTGGCGAACGAACCATCCATGATGCGGCTGGGGTGCCCCGTCGCATTACCGAGGTTCACCAAACGCCCTTCTGAAAGCAGAATCAGATAGTTATCCGAATCCAGATTCGGTTCCGATCCCGGTGCCGTGTCACGATAAATTTTGTGCACCTGCGGCTTGATCTCTTCCCACACCCAGTTCTTGCGCATGTAGGCGGTATCGATTTCATTATCGAAGTGGCCGATGTTGCTCACTACCGCGCCATTCTTCAATGCCTTGAGCATGGGGGCGTCGCAGACGTTCACGTTACCAGTTGTCGTGACGATCAGGTCGATTTTGCCGAGCAACTGTTTGTCGACACAGGTATCGCTGCCGTCATTGTGGCCGTTGAGGTAAGGTGAGACGAGCTCATAACCGTCCATACAGGCCTGCATGGCACAGATCGGGTCGATCTCCGAGACTTTGACGATCATGCCTTCCTGACGCAGTGAAGCGGCCGAGCCCTTGCCGACATCACCATAACCGATGACCAGCGCCTGCTTGCCCGAAAGCAGATGATCGGTCGCCCGTTTGATCGCGTCATTCAGGGAATGGCGGCAACCGTACTTGTTGTCGTTCTTGCTCTTGGTCACGGAGTCATTGACATTGACCGCCGGGATTTTCAGCGTGCCGGCCTTCAGCATTTCGTGCAGGCGGTGCACGCCCGTCGTGGTTTCTTCCGAAACGCCATGGATACCCGCCAGCAACTCGGGATGTTTCTCGTGAATCAGACCGGTCAAATCACCGCCGTCATCCAGAATGAGGTTGGGCGTCCAGCCATCGGGGCCGGTGATCGTTTGTTCGATGCACCACCAGTACTCTTCTTCTGTTTCACCTTTCCAGGCAAACACCGGGATACCGGCGGCGGCAATCGCAGCGGCAGCGTGATCCTGGGTGGAGAAAATATTGCATGAAGACCAGCGCACCGATGCGCCCAGGTCAACCAGGGTTTCGATCAGAACAGCCGTTTGCACCGTCATGTGCAGGCTGCCGACAATGCGCGCACCCGCCAGCGGTTGCGCCTCGCGATATTTGGCACGAATCGCCATCAGAGCAGGCATTTCCCGCTCGGCGATACGCAATTCTTTGCGACCATAATCGGCCAGGGAGATATCAGCCACTTTGTAATCGATGGCCGTTTTGAAAGAATTTGGGTTTTGCATGATGTTTCCTCAGTTCAACAAAAAACCTGCCGAAATGTGCAGGTTTCAGAGCGCCGTTGAATGAAAGCCAATGCCTCAAGCCTCACCCCGGATGGGGTTGCAGCGCTCCTTGAGGAATCGGATGGTGAGATTATAGACCGGCGTCAGCCCGCAGCGCATCTGCCTTGTCTGTTTTTTCCCAGGTAAAGTCGTCGTCTTCCCGGCCAAAGTGACCATAGGCCGCGGTTTTCTGGTAAATCGGCCGAATGAGATCGAGCATACGGACGATGCCATAGGGGCGCAGATCAAAATGTGTGCGCACCAGATCGGTGATCCGATGATCGGAAATCCTGCCTGTGCCGAAGGTATCGATACTGATCGAGGTGGGTTCCGCCACGCCGATAGCATAGGAAACCTGAATTTCGCAGCGGTCGGCAAGGCCCGCCGCCACGATGTTCTTCGCCACATAACGACCCGCATAGGCCGCAGAACGATCCACCTTGGAGGGATCCTTACCGGAAAACGCTCCGCCGCCATGCCGCGCCATGCCGCCATAGGTATCGACAATGATCTTGCGACCGGTCAAACCGCAATCCCCCACCGGACCACCAATCACGAAATTGCCGGTCGGGTTGATGTGGTATTTGGTTTTTTCATCCAGCCAATCCGCCGGCAGTGTCGGCTTGATGATCAGCTCCATCACCGCTTCGCGCAAATCCTTCTGACTCACCTCCGGACCATGCTGCGTCGAAAGAACGACGGCATCGATTCCGACCGGCTTGCCTTTCTTGTAACGAAACGTCACCTGCGATTTGGCATCCGGGCGCAGCCAAGACAGGGTGTGGGATTTGCGAACCTCGGCCTGACGCTGCACCAATCGATGCGCATAGGTGATGGGCGCGGGCATGAGGACGTCGGTTTCGTTGGTGGCGTACCCGAACATCAGGCCCTGATCACCGGCACCCTGCTCTTCGTCCACCATGCGATCCACACCCTGTGCGATATCGGAAGACTGCTTGCCGATCGCATTCAGAACCCCGCAGGTGTTGCCATCGAATCCGAGATCGGAGCTGTCGTACCCGATATCCACGATAACCTTGCGCACCAGCTCATCCAGATCCACCCAGGCGGAGGTGGTCACCTCGCCCGCCAGCACGACAAAACCGGTTTTCACCAAGGTTTCGCAAGCCACGCGCGCGCGCGGATCCTGACGGAGAATTGCATCCAGAACCGCATCGGAAATCTGGTCGGCAATCTTGTCTGGGTGGCCTTCAGCCACGGATTCGGAAGTAAAAAGATGAACAGGCTCACGATGGGCGGTCATGGACAAAATCCTTGGGTTCAATAGATCGGGGAATATAAATCAGCCGCTGATTCTAGCAGCTCATCGAGTAACTGAGCGACCTCGGCAAGCCTAAGGCACTGATCCGACCCAAGGCGAAAACGTCGCGCTCAATAACCGAAGGTGCCTTCGAGCAGTTTTTCCTGCCCGGCGTAATCACGGTCGGTGGCCTTGGTAAAGGCGCGCAACTGGGATTGCTTGAGCAGAGCCTCGCCCTCCGGGGTCTCACTCAGCCTGATCAGTGCAGACTGCAGGGATTTGGCAAGCTCTGGCGATACACTCGGGCTCACACTGACAGCAAGAAATGGCAGAGGCGCGGTTGTCGTCACCACATTGAGAGAAGGATAGCCCGCCGCAATCGGTGTTGGAATGACCGCAGCGGCCACTTTCCCAGCTTTGACCGCATCCGCGGCCGCCCGATTGGAATCTACAAATACAAGTTGAGGTTGCTGAACGGGGTTCGGGAACAACTGATAGAGCGTCAATGCACTGACGGAAGGCGAAGGCTGCACGGCAATTTTCTTGTTGATCAGCTCGGAGGGATCGAGCACGGCATCATTTGGCCCGGTCACCAAGGACTGCGTCACAGTACCGCTGAGTTTTGCGATAACGTGCCAATGCTGGCGCTGTACGCGAAAATCGGTTGTCGGCGCTGCGTCGAGCGCGATATCGAAGGGCGAACCTGTTCGGGTTTCCTGCCAGAAAGCCAAATAATTCGGAAACACTTCCATCTCGATGGTCGTGCCGGTCATCTCGCTCAATTTCTGAACCAGAGGGCCGAACGACTTTTCGAGCTCGGCCTGAGGCAGGAAAGGCGGAATGGCGAACTTGAGCGCGGCGGCCTGCGCCGACAGACTCATCACCGAACACAGCAGCATGGCAGCAAAAACACCGAAACGGCGACCGAGCCACCGCATCCGACCTTCCCGCTTGAACCATAAAAAAGAAGAAATATCAAGCAAACGCATACATCAGACTCCTTTGATCACCGGGATAGACGTCTTCTCCGACAGAAGCCGCAACCGGATTCTTATAATATCGACGCGTCATCCTCTGCCCTGCATGGTCAGCTACATGTTGCGCCAGCCTTGTGATAGGCTCACCGTCAGACTGAACACGCCCCCCAAATCTTGGCATTGGCAAACTGCCGGGTGACGGAAGGTCTGTCACTAAAATGCAAAAATGAGGGATTGTCCAATGGTTAGTACAACAACCCCCATAGGTGAATTTAATCGGCCCGCTATCGATTTCAAACTCCCCGATACCGAAGGCCGCCCATGGACACTGGAAGATTGCCGCGGACCGCGCGGGCTGCTCGTGATGTTCATCTGCAACCATTGTCCGTACGTGCAGGCCATTCTCCCGAAAATCGTACGGGACACGGCTGAACTCAAAACCCTGGGCATCCATGCCGTCGCCATCATGTCGAACGACATAGCGGATTACCCCGAGGACAGCCCGGAACACATGCGACGACTGGCGCGGGAATATGATTTCGGCTTCCCTTATCTGTACGACGAAACACAAGAGGTCGCCCGCGCCTATGGCGCCGTGTGCACGCCCGACTTCTTCGGTTATAACGCCGACCTCAAGTTGCAGTTCCGAGGGCGCCTTGATGCTTCCGGCCGACAAGACCAACCCGATGCGCCCAGAGAACTGTTCCACGCCATGCAACTGATCGCCGAAACCGGCGTCGGCCCCTCTGAACAGACACCCTCGATCGGATGCTCGATCAAATGGCGCTCGCCGTAGCGCGGTGATCATCGATTCGGGTAACCGAAAGAGCAGCCATGTCGACGACGTACCTTGTTGCCATCTGGAGCAATTACGGTAACATGTGGCAAGTTTTTGGCCGTGAAACGCGCAAGAAATCCCATCACAGCGGGCGCATTCACCACACAGTTTTCATTTATCTTTTGACCTTCAAGAACGGAGAGACTTATGTCTACGCGTAGAGAGCTTGCCAATGCGATTCGTGCCCTGAGTATGGACGCAGTACAAAAAGCGAACTCAGGCCACCCCGGTGCGCCCATGGGTATGGCTGATATTGCCGAGGTATTGTGGAACGGCTATCTGAAGCACAATCCCAAGAACCCGAAGTGGCCGAATCGTGACCGTTTCGTTCTGTCCAACGGCCATGGCTCCATGCTGATCTACTCGTTGCTGCACCTCACCGGCTACGAACTGCCGATGGAAGAGATCAAGAACTTCCGTCAGCTGCACTCCAAAACGCCCGGCCACCCGGAATACGGTTACACCCCCGGCATCGAGACCACCACCGGCCCTCTGGGTCAGGGCATCAGCAATGCCGTTGGCTTCGCCATCGCAGAAAAAATGCTGGCAGGCCAGTTCAACAAACCCGGCCACAACGTCATCGATCACTACACCTACTGCTTCCTCGGCGACGGTTGCATGATGGAAGGCATTTCTCACGAAGCCTGCTCACTGGCCGGCACCCTGGGTCTGGGCAAACTGATCGCGTTCTATGATGACAACGGCATCTCCATCGATGGTCACGTCGAAGGCTGGTTCACCGACGACACACCGGCTCGTTTTGAAGCCTATGGCTGGCATGTTGTACGCAATGTTGACGGTCACGATAGCGACGCCATCGACGCGGCCATCCGCGAAGCCCGCTCCGTCAACGACAAGCCCACCCTGATCTGCACCAAGACCGTCATCGGTTTTGGCGCGCCGAACCTGTGCGGCACCCACGATTGCCACGGCGCCGCGCTGGGCGAAGCCGAAGTCAAGGCAACGCGCGAGAATCTGGGCTGGCACCACGAACCATTCGTCATCCCGGCTGAAATCTATGCGGGATGGGATGCGACTGAAGCGGGTATCCGCAACGAGTCTGCCTGGGAAGACGCCATGAACGCCTACGCCAAGGCGTACCCTGCCGAAGCGGCTGAACTCAAGCGTCGCCTGGCTGGTGACCTGCCGGCCGACTTCGCTGCAAAAATGGATACATTCATTGCCGAAGTGGCTACCAAGGGCGAAACCATTGCCTCGCGCAAGGCATCACAAAACACCATCACCGCCATGGCGGCCATCCTGCCAGAAATGGTTGGCGGCTCTGCCGACCTCGCGCCATCGAACCTCACCACATGGAAAGGCTGTCGCGCCCTGACCTCGACCGAATCCGATGCAAACTACATTCACTACGGCGTCCGCGAATTCGGTATGTCGGCCATCATGAACGGTATGGTGCTGCATGGTGGTTTCGTGCCCTTTGCCGCCACCTTCCTCATGTTCTCAGAATATGCGCGCAACGCCCTGCGCATGTCCGCGCTGATGAAGATCGGCTCCATTTTTGTCTACACCCACGACTCCATCGGTCTGGGTGAAGATGGCCCGACACACCAGCCCGTCGAGCAAATCGCCACCCTGCGCATGATTCCGCGCATGAACACCTGGCGTCCTTGCGATGCGGTTGAATCAGCCGTCGCCTGGAAAGCTGCGGTAATGCGCCGCGATTCGCCAAGCACCCTGATTTTCTCTCGTCAGAATCTGGCGCATCAGGACCGTACGCCTGAACAGATCGCCAACATCGCCCGCGGCGGATACATCCTGCGCGATTGCAGCGGCACACCGGATCTGATCCTGATCGCCACCGGCTCTGAAGTTGCCCTGGCAATGGCTGCAGCCGAGAAGCTTGCAGACAAGAAAGTTCGTGTCGTTTCCATGCCCTGCACCGAAGTATTCGATGCTCAAGACCCTGCCTACCGCGAATCGGTTCTGCCGGCCGCCGTTCGTGCACGCGTTGCCGTTGAAGCGGGCGTTACCGGGTTCTGGGGCAAATATGTCGGACTGGATGGCAAGGTTGTCGGCATCGACACCTTCGGTGAATCTGCGCCTGCGGGTGATCTGTTCAAGCTTTTTGGCTTCACCGTAGACAACGTGGTCGCCACAGCACAATCCGTTCTGTAATCAACCGGATCAGCAGGCCACTTTACCGTTGCCTGCCTGTGGAACAGCGCGATGAATCACTCGGATGAGTGCGCACAAATATTATAATTTTCAAAACCTTAGAAACAGGGGTGTTTTATGACAATCAAAGTGGGTATCAACGGATTCGGCCGCATCGGCCGCATGGTGTTTCGCGCGGCTGCGAAAGACTTTCCTGAAATCGAAGTCGTTGCCATCAACGACCTGCTGGATGCCGATTACCTCGCATACATGCTGAAATACGATTCCGTACACGGTCGTTTTGATGGCGACGTTTCTGTTGACGGCAACTACCTCGTTGTCAACGGCAAACGTATCCGCCTGACCGCCGAGCGCGACCCGGCCAACCTGAAGTGGAACGAAGCGGGCGCGGATATCGTCATCGAATCCACCGGCTTCTTCCTGACCAAGGAAACTTGCCAAGCCCACATCAGCGCCGGTGCCAAGAAAGTCATCCAGTCCGCACCTTCAAAAGACGACACACCCATGTTCGTCTATGGCGTGAACCACGAAAAATATGCCGGTGAAACCATCGTCTCTGCCGCCTCTTGCACCACAAATTGCCTGGCGCCTGTCGCCAAGGTGTTGAACGATACATTTGGTATCAAGCGCGGCCTGATGACCACCGTTCACGCGGCGACAGCCACCCAGAAAACCGTTGATGGTCCTTCCGCGAAAGACTGGCGTGGCGGTCGCGGCATTCTGGAAAATATCATCCCCTCCTCCACGGGCGCGGCAAAAGCTGTGGGCAAGGTGCTGCCGGAACTGAACGGCAAACTGACCGGGATGGCGTTCCGCGTGCCGACTTCCGACGTTTCGGTGGTTGATCTCACCGTCGAACTGAACAAGGAAACCACCTACGCCGACATCTGCAAGGCCATGAAAGCAGCATCGGAAAGCGGTTCGCTCAAAGGTGTTCTTGGGTACACCGATGACTCAGTGGTCTCCACTGATTTCCGTGGCGTGGCTCAGCCGTCTGTATTCGACGCCAAGGCCGGTATCCAGCTGGATCCAACCTTCGTGAAAGTCGTTGCCTGGTATGACAACGAGTATGGTTATACCAGCAACCTGATGCGGATGGTTAAGGTTATCGGCTAATCCGATTTGTTTCGTGCCGTTTTAAACCAACGGCATCGAAACCAAGCTATTGATCGCCTGTGCGCTTTCCAGAGCATAGGGTTTTCACAAGAATCGTTTGTTTTGCGGCAACGCAAACCAAACCATTTTTAATTTTGATCTTCAGGAGTGATTTATGGCTTACTTCCTTCGTATGACCGACCTCGATCTGGCGGGCAAGCGTGTATTTATTCGTGCTGATTTGAACGTACCGATAAAGGACGGTAAGGTCACCTCTGATGCCCGTATTGCCGCATCGATGGCCACCATCACGCACTGCATCAAGGCGGGTGCGAAAGTCATGGTCACCTCTCACCTCGGCCGCCCGGAAGAAGGCATTTATTCCGAAGAAAACTCACTGGCACCGGTTGCCGCAGATATGGGCGCCAAACTCGGAAAATCCGTTCGCCTGATCAAAGACTGGGTCGATGGCGGCTTTAAAGTTGCCCCGGGCGAAGTCGTTCTGCTGGAAAACGTCCGATTCAATGTCGGCGAAAAGAAAAGCCTGGATGAAACAGCCAAAAAATATGCCGCTCTGTGCGATGTATTCGTTATGGATGCATTCGGCACCGCACACCGCGCAGAAGCCTCAACCCACGGCGTTGCCAAATTCGCCCCTGTTGCCTGTGCAGGTATCCTGCTGTCACAAGAACTCGAAGCACTGGACAAGGCACTGGCCAACCCGGCACGCCCGATGGTTGCCATCGTGGGTGGCTCCAAAGTTTCCACCAAACTCACCGTTCTCGAAGCGCTGTCCGAAAAGGTCGACCAGATGGTTGTCGGTGGCGGCATTGCAAACACCTTCATCAAGGCCGTTGGTCACAATGTAGGTAAATCGCTCTGTGAAGATGATCTGGTTCCTACTGCTCAGATGTTGATGAAGAAAATGGAAGCGCGTGGCGCCTCCATCCCGGTTGCCGTCGACGTAGTCGTGGGCACCGAGCTGCCCTTCCTGCCAGGCAACGAAAATACCCCGGCAACACTCAAGCCGGTCGACAGCGTATCTGACGACGACATGATTTTCGACATCGGTCCCAAATCTGCGCAAGAACTCGCTGAAATCATCATGAAAGCGGGCACCGTGGTGTGGAACGGCCCGGTGGGTGTATTCGAATACGACCAGTTTGGCGAAGGCACCAAGACCATCGCCATGGCCATTGCCAAGACCAAAGCGTTTACTCTGGCAGGCGGCGGCGACACCATTGCGGCCATTCAGAAATATGATATTTATGATCAGGTAAGTTACATTTCGACTGCGGGCGGCGCTTTCCTCGAATACCTCGAAGGCAAGACCCTGCCCGCTGTTGCCATTCTCGAACAACGCGCCAGCGCTTAAGGATTTTTCATGCACGCCCTGAACCCTCCCGGTTATTTATCCACCAAGCGCCGCACGAAAATCGTAGCCACGTTAGGGCCAGCCAGCGACAACCCGAAAGTCATCGCCGACCTCATCGCTGCCGGTGTCGATGTTGTTCGACTGAATTTCTCTCACGGCAAGGCAGCCGACCACCAACACCGGGCCGATATGGTTCGGGCAGCGGCCAGCGCACAAGGCAAGTTTGTCGCGATTCTCGGCGATTTGCAGGGGCCGAAAATTCGCATCGATCGCTTCAAGACGGGTAAGGTCGAACTGGTCGATGGCGCGAGCTTCACCCTAGACGCTGATCTGGATCGCGACAGTGGCGATGAAACAGCGGTAGGCATCACCTACAAGGCGCTGGTCACCGACTCGAAAGTCGGCGACATCCTGCTTCTGGATGATGGCCGGATTGTGTTGCAGGTTGAAGCCGTTACCGGCAACAGAATCCAGACCAAGGTCATCGTGGGCGGCGAGCTGTCCAACAACAAGGGCATCAATCGCCAGGGCGGCGGGTTGTCGGCACCCGCGATCACCGATAAGGATCGTGAAGACATCAAAACCGCTGCAGCCATTGGCGTTGACTACATTGCCGTTTCCTTCCCCCGCTCCGGTGATGATATTCACGAGGCCCGCCGCCTGCTGCAAGAAGCAGGTTGCACGGCGCACATCGTGGCGAAAATCGAGCGGGCCGAAGCGATCGAATGTATCCGCGACATCATCCAGGCCTCCGACGCCATCATGATTGCGCGTGGTGATCTGGGTGTTGAAATTGGCGATGCTGAATTGCCCGCTGTACAGAAAGCGTTCATCCGCATGGCGCGTGACATGAACCGCCCTGTGATCACGGCCACGCAGATGATGGAAACCATGATCAGCAATCCGATCCCGACCCGGGCGGAAGTGTTCGATGTAGCCAACGCAGTTCTGGACGGCACCGATGCGGTCATGCTGTCTGCCGAAACGGCAGCGGGCAAACACCCGGTGCGCGTGGTGGAAACCATGGCGCGCATCTGTCATCGGGCGGAGTACCAGATCGAAGCGAAGCGCGGACAGCCCCCACTGGATATTCCCTTTGAGCGTATCGATCAGGCCATCGCCTACTCAGCCATCTACACGGCGAACCACTTGTCCGTTGCCGCCATTGTGGCGCTGACTGAATCGGGCGCAACCGCATTGTGGATGTCCCGCGTCAGTACCGACATCCCGATCTACGCATTCACCCGCAATGAAGTCGCAGCAAGGCGTGTGGCTTTGTACCGTGGTGTCCAGGCGGTATATTTCCCCTATTCGTCGACAGATCACGCTGAAGTGAACCGTCTGACCATCGAAGCGCTCACCCAGATGGAATGTTTGGATGATGGCGATGTCGTGATCATCACCAAGGGTGATCTGATGGGTCAAATGGGCGGCACAAATGCCATGAAGATTGTGCGGGTAGGCCAGATTATCAACGCCGATTAAGCGTGGCATGATGCTCAACCCAAGGGCAGGGCATCAAGATTTTGTTTTATTTTTCAACCTGACTGGAGAATCCCTATGGCGCTTATTTCCTTACGTCAACTGTTAGATCATGCCGCAGAACATAGCTATGGCATGCCTGCATTCAACGTCAACAACATGGAACAGATCCATGCCATCATGCAAGCGGCCGATGCGGTTGACAGCCCCGTGATCCTGCAAGGCTCGGCGGGTGCGCGCAAATACGCCGGTGAGCCGTTCCTGCGTCACCTCGTCGCTGCGGCCGTCGAAATGTACCCGCACATTCCTGTCGTCATGCACCAGGATCACGGCGCCGATCCGGGCGTCTGCTTCCGCGCGATCCAGTCCGGGTTCAGCTCCGTCATGATGGACGGCTCACTGATGCCCGACATGAAGACCCCTTCTTCATTCGAATACAACGTTGAAGTTACGCGCAAAGTAGCTGAAATGTCGCACTTCGTCGGTGTATCCGTTGAAGGCGAACTGGGTTGCCTCGGCTCACTCGAAACCGGCAAAATGGGCGAAGAAGACGGCCACGGTGCAGAAGGCGAGCTGGATCACTCCATGTTGCTGACCGACCCGGAAGAAGCGGCTCAATTCGTTAAAATGACCGACGTTGACGCTCTGGCCATCGCCATCGGCACCTCACACGGCGCGTACAAGTTCACCCAGAAGCCAACCGGCAAAGTGCTGCGTATCGACCGCGTCAAAGAAATCCACGCGCGCATCCCGAACACCCACCTCGTTATGCACGGCTCATCTTCCGTACCGGAAGACTGGCTCGAAATCATCAACAACTACGGCGGCGACATGGGTCAAACCTATGGCGTGCCCGTCGAAGAGATCGTCGAAGGCATCAAGCACGGCGTGCGTAAAGTCAACATCGACACCGACCTGCGGATGGCCTCCACCGGTGCGATTCGCAAACATCTGCATGACAACCCGGCCAACTTCGACCCGCGCAAGTTTTTCGCCGAAGCAACCAAAGCCATGAAGGGCATCTGCCAGGCACGCTTCGAGGCCTTCGGCTCAGCAGGCAAGGCATCTTTGATCAAGCCACTCAACCTGGACGAAATGCACCAACGTTACGCTTCAGGTAGCCTGAAGCAGCAGATCAAATAAGCTGATTTTCAAATGAACTCTAAACCCGCGCTTGCCGCGGGTTTTTTATTGCCCGATTCATAAAAAAATGACCTCTTACCCGGGTACCTCGAAAAACCGTAACGGGCTGACGCCAGCTTTGCGTTAGCACCGCCCAACGCAGCAATAGGGGCGCGGGCTGCCGCCAGATCAATGCGCAGCAGGCGCAAGCCCGCGTTCAGTAGGTTTTTCGAGGTGCCCACCCGATAAATGGTTTATTTAGCCACAAGGTCAAGGCGATAATACGGCCTTTATAAAACCTCGGAAGAAAAATGATGCAAAACGATAGCCTCGTAGCTGCCGTTGACCTGGGTTCAAACAGCTTTCATATGTTGATCGCGCGCGTTAGCGACGGGCAAGTACAAGTGATCGACCGAATGAAAGAAATGGTTCGATTAGCAGGTGGTCTTCAAGCCGACGGAAGCCTGGCAGAAGAAGCCATGGAGCGTGGTGTCGCCTGCCTGACGCGTTTCGGACAACGCGTTTCCGGAATGCCGCGCGGCAGTGTGCGCATCGTCGGCACCAATACGCTGCGCGCTGCCAAGAACGGTGCGGAATTCATCAAGCGCGGTGAAAAGGCCATCGGCCACCCCATAGAGATCATTGCCGGTCGAGAGGAAGCACGACTGGTGTACCTCGGTGTATCCCGAAGTGAAATTCCCATCGATGGAGACCGCCTGGTGGTGGATATCGGAGGCGGATCGACCGAGCTTATCCTCGGCAAAGGCATCACACCATTCAAAATGGAGAGCGTACCGATTGGCTGCGTTGCGCTGATGCGTGATTTTTTCCCTGATGGAGTCTTTGATGCGGCGCGGTTAGAGCACGCAAAAAACCGGGCCGAACTCGAACTTAGCCCGTACAAAATGGCTTATCTCAAATCGGGCTGGACACAGGCCATGGGCAGTTCCGGTACGGCGCGTTCCCTGGCGACGGTGATCAAGGCGAACGGCTGGGGAGACGGTGCCATTACCAAAGAGGGATTGGCCAGAATTCAAGCAGCCGTACTCAAGGCCGGTTCCTTATCCGCACTGAAATTATCCGGCTTGTCTGAGGATAGAAAGCCCGTTTTCGTCGGTGGCTTGATTGCGATGCAGGCCATATTCGCCGCACTGGAAATCAAGCAGATGCTTGTGAGCGACGGTGCACTGCGCGAAGGGTTGGTATTCGACTGGCTCGATCGGGATGATCACGACGATATCCGCATCGCGACAGTTCGCCGCTTGCAACGCTTGTTCACAGTCGATGTCCGCCATGCTGATCGCGTGGCCAAAACCGCTGCGGATCTCTTGGCACAGGTCGCGCCCGCCTGGGGACTCGATTGCCATCCCGAATCGATCGACGCCCCGCGCTATGCCGTCTGGCTGGATATCGCGGCCCGACTGCACGAAATCGGCCTGGCAGTCAGTCACTCCGGTTTCCATCATCATGGTGCCTACATCCTTTCCTATGCCGACATGCCTGGTCTCACTCGCCCTGCCCAGATGATCATCGCGAGCCTCGTGCACACGCATCGGCGCAAATTCAAGCTACAGCGCTTCGATGAGGTCGATGAGCGTTTGAGAGAACAAATCGTCAGGCTCTCGGCTGTACTTCGTTTGGCTGTTCTACTGCACCGGGATCGCTCGCCAAGACCCAACCTGTCCCGCGTCAAGCTCGAAGCAGGCGCGGACAATCTGCACGTGAGCTTCCCCGATGGCTGGCTGAAAACAAGACCCCTGACTCGCGTGGATCTGGAACTGGAACAAAGCTACCTCGCCATGGCCAATATCCGATTGAGTTTTGCGTAACCCTGAAGTGACGCCACCACCCCGGAGTCATCAGCGCCTGATTAAACGCCGGGCGCCACCGAAAATTCCCGAGGCCATGTCGGGCATTGAGTCGCGTCTGGCTGAAATTCTGGTGACGAGGGGCATAGTCGACCCCGAACAGATCAATCCCGACCTCGGCCTGTTGCTGCCGCCGGCAGACATGCCTGGAATCGAATTGGCGGCCGATATTCTCGCCAATGCCGTTCGCAAACATGCCCGCATCCTGATCGTCGGCGATTTCGATGCCGATGGCGCCACGGCAACGGCACTATGTGTCAGGGCCTTACGGGCTATGGGCGCCAAACGGGTGGAATACACCCTGCCCGACCGGCAACGCCATGGTTATGGTCTCTCGCCCGCCTTGCTCAAGGACTGGATTGCCGAAGCCGATGTGCCACCCGATGTCATTCTGACCGTGGATAACGGCATTGCCGCCTTTGCCGGGGTTGCCGCCGCGCTGGCGCTGCAGGCAACCGTGATCATCACCGACCACCATCTGCCGGGCGACACCCTCCCGCCCGCTCATGCGATCGTCAATCCCAACCTCAAGGGCTCCGATTTCGCCTCGAAGGCCATGGCCGGAGTCGGCGTGGCGTTTTATGTCATGGCGGCACTGAGGGAACGGTTATCCGCACTGGACTGGTTCGCAGGCGGCATTGCACGGCCCAACCTTGCGCGCTGGCTGGATCTGGTCGCCGTGGGCACGGTAGCCGACGTGGTGTCGCTGGATGACAATAATCGCCGGCTGGTCGCACAGGGGCTGGCGCGTATTCAGGCGCAACAGTGCGTTCCGGGCATATCGGCCTTGTTCGCGGTGGCTGGCAAGGATCCGCGTTATGCCAGCAGCACGGATCTCGGTTTCGTGGTCGGGCCAAGACTGAATGCGGCCGGGCGATTGGAAGACATGCGGATCGGCGTGGATTGCTTATTGGCAGACGATCCAATCACCGCTCGCCAATACGCTATGACGCTCAACGAGATCAATCACGAGCGACGCGCCCTCGAACAGGAAATGTTGTTCAGCCTGAAAAAACAGGGCAACAGCTCAGGGCTGAACGAGCTTGATCTCGATCGCCCGATTGATCCTACCGACTGGGTGATTTATGACGACAGCTTCCATCAGGGCGTGATCGGCATTGTCGCCGGTCGGCTCAAAGAACGCTGGCAGCGGCCCGTGTTCGTATTTGCACCGGAAGACAACGATGCGCCAAGAGCAAAACTCAAGGCATCCGGACGTTCGATTCCCGGCGTCCACCTGCGTGATGTTCTGGTGGCGATGGCCACCGCTGCCCCCGATCTGATGCATGCCTTCGGCGGGCACGCCATGGCCGCGGGGCTGAGCCTGTCATTCGACCAGCTCGAAACATTCCGCCGCCTGTTCGCGCTTGAGATGGCAAAGCACCGGTCGCACTTTCCCGATCAGGCCATCGTGCTCTCCGATGGCCCATTGAGCGCAAACGAACTGACGCTGGACTTCGCCCACCGCCTGCAAACCTGCACCCCCTGGGGTACCGATTGCCCAGAACCGATTTTCGACAACCGGTTTGAAGTGCTGGAACGCACACCGCTCAAGGAAGGCCGGCACTGGCGCCTGCGTTTACGACTACTCAAACCCGAAACAGCCACACCTGCCATCGGCACCGATCTGACAGCCGTCTGGTTCGGTATCGGCGAGCATATTCCTGCGGGGAAATACTGGCACCTGGCCTATCGGATCGATATCAACCGATTTCGCGGACAGCAAATGCTGCAACTGATGATCGTGTCCGGCGCAGCCGCCTGAATCCACTCCATATTTAGACTACGCTAATGGACATAGACGCGCATAGGAGTTCGCATGTCCATCCCTTCATCGTTGACCGAACCGACACTGCGACTACGCCAATCCGAAATCATCGGCGCGCTCTCGCATGCACTGGACTTGACCGAAGGCCTGCCCGCCGGGCACGCGCAACGATGCTGCTGGATTGGCATGCACATCGGTCAGGAACTGAACCTGAACGATCACGATCGCGCTGATTTGTACTATGCGCTGTTACTCAAGGATGCGGGCTGCTCGAGCAACGCGGCGCGCATCTTCAACGTGTACGGCTGCGATGACCGCATCCTCAAGCGTGATTTCAAGCTGATCGATACCCACAAGCTCGACGACATGGCTAAATTCGCCTGGTCGCATGTGGCGCCCGGCGAATCCTGGCTGAAGCGACTCCCCATGCTGGCGAACCTGATCACCAAGGGAGCGGAAATCGGAGAGGAACTGTTTCTCACCCGCTGCGAACAAGGTGCGGAGATCGCGGAGCAACTCGGTTTTTCCGCTCAGGTTTGCGATGCGGTTCGTGGGCTCGATGAGCACTGGGACGGCCGCGGTAGCCCTCGACAGTTGAAGGGGGAACAGATTCCACTGTTCGCCCGCATTGCGCTGCTGGCACAAGTGATTGAAATCTTCTTCGCCGAGGGCGGTAGCGCATTGGCGATGCGGACCGTGCGGGCACGCACGGGCAGTTGGTTCGACCCCACGTTGGTGAATCACCTGGAAAAGCTGGCTCAGAACGACGAATTCTGGGAAGGTCTGCGTGATTCGGACATCGCCGCCCGCCTGGTCGCGCTGGAACCAGCCGACTATGCGCGCGATGTGGATGACGAGGAACTCGATCGGCTGGCAGGCGCCTTTGCAGCGGTTATCGATGCCAAAAGCCCCTATACCTTCGGCCACAGTAGTCGCGTGTGCCAGTACGCCCAACGTATCGGTGGAGAAGTTGGTTTACCCGAAAAGCAACTGTTCTGGCTTCGACATGCGGCGCTGCTACACGACATCGGTAAACTGGGCGTCAGCAACAGCATTCTGGATAAGCCGGGCAAGCTGACCGATGCGGAGTTCGACCAGATCAAACTGCATCCGGTGCATTCAATGGATATTCTCTCCAAGGTCGGCATTTTCGATTCGCTGGCGCCCGTGGCGTCCGGTCACCATGAGCGACTCGACGGGTGCGGATACCCCTGGGGGCTCAAAGGGGATCAGATTGATTTTGCCACCCGCATTATCAGCGTGGCCGATGTGTTCGATGCCGTGTCGGCGGAGCGCCCCTATCGCGGGGCAATGCCGGTGGCACAAGCGCTAAGCATTCTGGATGACCTATCCGGCCCGGCGCTGGATGGCGATCTGGTCGCCGCTTTGAAGCGCACGCTCTAATGTGCCCGACGATCAACCGTTCGCGTACAACCAATCAAGAATCGCATCCTGAACTTTTGTGCCACCACCGTTTTGGACGTTTTTCTCGTTTTGCAGGATTACCACCACGTAGCGGCGGCCCGATTGAGTGACGACATAGCCAGCCCCCGCGCGGACATCCCGCAGCGTGCCCGTTTTCAGGTGAATCATTCCGCGTGCCGGCTCACCACGCAAACGCTTACGCATGGTGCCGTCGACGCCGGCGATCGGCAACGAAGCCATCAATTCCGGCATGGTCGGACTATGCCAGGCATACATCAGCAATTGACCCAATTCCTTCGGACTGATGCGTTCCTTGCGTGACAAACCCGAGCCGTTTTCGATATCGAAGCCCGGCCAGCTGAATCCTTGGCGCTTGAGCCAATCCATGACCACTTCCCTGGATTTGAGCAATGTTCCGGGCGCGCCCTTGATTTCCGCACCCAACGTGAGAAATATCTGACGCGCCATCAGATTGTTCGACCATTTGTTCTGCAAATACAGGTATTGGGTCAGGTTCTCGGAATTGTGCTGCACCAGATAGACGGCATTTTTTGGCACGACGCCTTCGGCCCAGGTACCTTCGATTTTCCCACCCTGCTGTTCAAACAGATGTTTGAATGCGGAATAGAACGCATCATTGGCGTTACCTGCCACCAGGTAGAACTGATCAGGCTGGCATTCAGTACTGATTTTCCCGGATACGTTCAGGGTTGGCGTGCTGGTGTCGGACCCCAGAACCGCGATACTGGGCTGATTCGTCTGCCCCGTGCACGCGCCCTTGACGAGTTTTACATCATTGTTGATGGCGATATTGCTGTTCGGCGGCCAGGCGCGCACCACCGCCCCTGTACCGTTGCGATCCGATGGGGCAATCAGAACCCGGGTGGCCCGATTATCCAGCAGCAAGGCTTGTGGCAAGGCGTTGTACACGCGTTCCGGATGGCCATCAAAATCACTGGGATCTGCCGGACCGGGATCGAAGTAACTATTATCGAGCACAAGCTTGCCCGTGACTTCATGGATACCCAGATCGTTCAGCTGACGAATCAGGTCCCAGAGATCCTCGCTACGAAACCAGGGGTCACCCTCTCCCTTGATATACAGATTGCCTTGCACCACACCATTGACCGGCAAGGCATCGGCATAAACCCGGGTCGTCCATTGAAAGTTGGTGCCCAGCACATCCAGCGCCACCACCGAAGTCACCAGCTTCATGACCGAAGCGGGATTGAACAGATCATCCGGCAGGTGCGTTAGCAAGGGCTTGTTGCTATCGACCGCCTGAACCCAGATACCCAGATCATCCAGGCTCAATTTCTGCTTTTTCAGCGTTTCGAGCACACTCGGCGGCATCCCAACCGCCCCGGCGGCGGCGGCCGACTGGAAGCTCGCGGACCACATGCAAAGACACAACGCTGCCAACAGAAAAAAACGGGGACGACGGGAAAAAATCAAAGGCATGGCATGTGCTCGATCACGCTAAAGAATCCAACAAAACCGCATCAAACAAACTTTTTCAAAAAGGCGCTTCGACGACGGACCAGAACTCAGACCAACAACAGGGTAATTAGGGAACCTCTGCACGAATCGATATCCGCCCGTTCTAGAGCCCATCAATTAGTTGAGTCATTGCGTGGCGAGACTTCCATGCCAGGCACGCGAAAGTCTACATGGGTGCAGAGGTTCCCTAGTGAAATTCACACAGGTAAGCCGTATCCACATCGCAGCGCATACGCAGTGTGCATCCTTCCGGTGCGTCGAATGTTGTGCCTGCCGAGGCAGGAAATTCGGCCATATCATTGATGGTTACGAACATCTTACCCGCCACTACGGTCATCGTCTCTCGTGCTTTGAGATTAAACAGATGATCGCCCGGAGCCAGCACACCCACTGTTGCACGGGCATTCCCAAAATCAAACGCCAGGGATTGCACGGCGCCATCGAAATAACTGTTATGAGTAATAGCCATGGTGAGCTCCAAAGAGAAAATAGGGCATGGATTGGGGGCCCGCAGTTTACCTGAATCAATGATTCGAAATCACCATTATTCAATCATCAGAGGATATTCATTCCGAACATCCAATACACAAAAACAAAGGGTGAAGTGCACTGAAATAAACACACCAGAAGCGCCGTTACGGTGCAAACCGTTCGGATCAGTGTTCAACACCTTAGATGTCCTCAGTCTTGTGAGTTCCGAATGTTTTCATGGAGCAAAAGGTTTTTGACATGAACGCAAGAATGCCTTGATGCTGAATGGATCAACAACATCAAGGCTTCGATCAGCATGCTATCTTGGTAGACAGGGTTTTAGATGCTCAGTCTAAGCCGCAAAGACATGCAGGCAATAGACTCCCGGGGTTTAAGATTATTACCGCTGCGTCAAGCCTTCGACTGCACGGTGATAAATCTTGGAATGCGCCAGATCAGTTGGCTTTCCATCCCCATTTAACGAAGATTTTCTCACCCTGTTCTGATTGCAAGAACTTGATGAAGTCTTTGGCTTGGGGGTTCGCTTGAGCGCGCTGGGTCAAGACAACGCCAGCATCCCGATAAATGGCGTATTGAGGCTCAATCTCGACCACGTCGGCCAGCTTGGGATTCGCGACTTGCCAGATGTTGTAAATGAGCCATGCATCGATATCGGGTTGATCAATCCAGGCCTTTTTAGCCAAGGCACTGTTTTTTGCGTAATCGACAATGTTACTGCGCAGTGATCGTACCGTTTGGATACTGCCCAATCGACCCGCAATATCTTCCCATGCGCCGGTTTGCCCTGCCCCATGCACAACCAGTACTTTGACACCTGGCTTTATAATATCGTCAAACCCTTTGATTTTTTTTGGGTTTCCGGGGCGAACCAAGATGGCCATCGGCCGCAGGTATAAAGGAATGACTTGATCGGATTTAATCTGACCTTCGAGTTGGAAGACAAAGTCGGTCATCATGTTTTCAGAACCGCTGTAAATAACGTCGCCTTTGGCCTTTGCCTGCTCAATCCACTTGGGTGTCGGGCCCGCGGTAACTTCAACTTTGGTGCCCGTCTCTTTTTCAAACACCGCAGCCGCTTCTTTCATAGCCGGCGCGGGGCCGCCCGGCCCATACACATAAATAGTCTCCTGTGCTTGGGCAGAGGAGATATTGCTGAACGCCAAGGCCATAAGACCCACAAAGCCGAGAAAACGCGTAAACATGGTGAATTCCTCATTGAAAATTGAAAAAACGAAAACAAAAATTATAACGATGTGACTATAGACTAATTTGATAAGCGCAATGACTCTAACGAAGAAGTTTTCTGCACACCCTTCGGTACCATCAATGGACCAAAACGCCCTCAATTGAAATCAGTTTATTTTTTGTTTGCCGAGGACTAAAATCCGCTCCGCCTCCGGGTTCTCCGGAGTGCTTACCCCTGTTTTTTACCTATGTATTGTTACCAACCATCGAGGCCATCGTGGGCAATCCGTGTCAGCGTTGTGGTGCCTGTTGCGCCTATTTCCGCGTGTCGTTTTATTGGGCCGAGTCGGTGCCTTTTCTGGACGGTCAGGTACCGCCCGAACTGACGGAACAGATCAACCCGCATCTGGTGAGCATGAAGGGCACCCTCAGCGCACCGGCGCGCTGCGTTGCGCTCGATGGTGCCATTGGCGATTGCGTCAGTTGCTCGATTTATCCCAACCGGCCCACGCCCTGCCGTGAGCTGGAACCTTGGGATGAGCATGGCCAGCCGGATGAGAAATGCAGTCGAGCCCGCGCAGCCCATGGGTTGCCGCCGCTCGAACCCATCGTGCCGCACACCCCGGAAATCGTCGATCCGCTGCGAACGGGTACCGATTGACTGCGCCCATCTTCCCCTTGGCTAATTCTGTCGCGTATCGAATGCGGCGCGCAGTGCTTCGCCGATAAAAATCAGCAAGAGCAAGGTGCCCACCAACACTGCAAAGGTGGTAAGCGATAGCCACCAGGCATCGATATTGTTCTTGCCCTGCGCCAGCAGTTCGCCGAGTGAGGGCGTGGAAGGCGGTACGCCCAGCCCTAGAAAATCCAGACTCGTCAAGGCCAGAATCGCGCCCGATACCCGAAACGGCAAAAAGGTGATGACGGGGGTGAGTGCATTGGGCAACAGGTGCCGGAACATGATACGCGGGCCGGATACGCCGAGGGCGCGGGCGGCGCGCACGTATTCGAGATTGCGGCCTTTGAGGAATTCGGCGCGCACATAATCCGACAAGCCGATCCAGCCGAACAGCGAGAGCAGAATCAGCAGCAAACCGATCGATGGCTGGAAGATCGAAGCGAAAATAATCAGCAGGTACAGTTCGGGCAGCGAACCCCACACCTCGATGAAGCGCTGGAAGAACAGATCGACCTTGCCGCCGAGATAGCCCTGCACCGCCCCCGCCAGCATCCCGATCACCATGCCGATGGCCGTGAGCGCAAAACCGAACAGCACCGACAAGCGAAAACCGTAGATCAACCTGGCAGCGACATCGCGGCCCCGATCATCGGTTCCAAGCCAGTGCCGCGCATTGGGTGGCGCGGGGTTCGGGGCGGGATTGTAGTAATCGATGGTGTCGTAGGAAAACGGAATCGGCGCGCGCAGCAGCCAGCCGTGTTCGCGAATTTTGGCAATGACGTAGGGATCGGTGTAATCGGCGTTGGTCGCGAAATCACCACCGAACGTGGTTTCCGGGTAATCGTGAATCAGCGGCACATAGAGTTGCTGCTGGTAATACACCAACAAGGGTCGGTTGTTCGCCAGCAGTTCCGCCCCAAGGCTCAGCACGAACAGAATTGAAAACAGCCACAGGCTCAGATAACCGCGCCGGTGTCGCCGGAATCGCTGCCAAACCCGCCGCCAAGGGCCCAGGGATTGTGCTGGGGCGGTGACTTGGGATGCCTGCTCACTCATGAATTCACGGCCTGGAAATTGATGCGCGGATCAACCCACACATAGGCCAGATCGGACAAGAGCTTGCCGATCAACCCGATCAGCGTGAACACGTACAGCGTGCCGAGCACGACCGGGTAGTCGCGCTGGATGACGGCGTTGTACGAGAGCAGCCCCAGCCCGTCGAGCGAGAAAATAGTTTCGATCAACAGGCTGCCGGTAAAAAAGGCACCGAGAAATGCTGCGGGAAACCCGGTCACGATCGGGATCAAGGCATTGCGGAATACATGGCCGTACAGAATCCGCCGTTCGGACAAGCCCTTTGCGCGGGCGGTGAGCACGTATTGCTTGCGGATTTCTTCCAGAAAGCTGTTCTTGGTGAGCATCGTCATCACGGCAAAATTGCCGACCACCATCGCCGTGACCGGCAGCACGATGTGCCAGAGGTAATCGGCAATTTTGCCCAACAGGGAAAGCTGGTCGAAGTTATCGGACGTGAGGCCACGCAACGGAAACCACTGCCAGAAACTGCCGCCACCAAACAAAACAATCAGCACAAGGCCGAGCACAAAACCGGGAATGGCATAGCCGACGAGAATGAGTGTGCTCGTTATGGTGTCGAAACGCGAACCGTCCCGCACGGCCTTGGCAATACCCAGTGGAATCGAGACCAGATACGTGAGAAAGAACGTCCACAGACCGATACTGATGGAGACCGGCAGTTTTTCCAGAATCAGATCGGTGACCGAGCGCTGATAAAAATAGGACGTACCCAGATTGAAGGTGAGGTAATTGCCGAGCATGTCGCCGAAGCGTTGCCAGGCGGGTTTATCAAACCCGTAAAATGACCTGATCTGGTCCAACTGGCGGGCATCGAGCCCCTGATCACCCCGATACAAGCCGCCCGATAAGCCGCCGCCGGATTCCGCACCCGCTGCCCCGGCACCGCCCGATTTGAGCTGAGCGACAAGCTGCTCGACCGGTCCGCCGGGCACGAACTGAATCACCGCAAAGGAAATGGCGAGAATCCCGAACAGGGTCGGGATCATCAAGAGCAGCCTTTTGAAAATGTAACCGGTCATTCGTTTGTTCCGGCCTTCTTCCGAGACGTCATCTGTTCACGCATCAGGCATGCCACGGCCTGATCGTCAGCATCCGGCGACAGACTCAAGGCTGCGATCACGCCGGCTCGATCTTGCTCGCTGCGATTCTGGTTGAATTTGAACGTGGCCTGAATATCCGTGATGTCGATCTCGAACCCGACCAGCATCGCCATCAGATGCGCTCGTCGCTCGGGGTCGATATCAAACACCCACGGTGTCGGCCGCGCGGCCTCGTGGGTTTCGGTGAGTTCGATGAGCATGGCATTCAGGCTGGCTTCATCTTCGATCAGCCGCACGGTACCCCACACATGCACCGCCGCGTAATTCCAGGTTGGCACACCGAAGTTCGTGTACCAACTCGGCGAAATGTACGTGTGTGGGCCCTGGAATACGACCAGCACCTCCTCGCCATGGGCAAAGTGTTGCCACTGCGGATTGGCGCGGGCGATATGACCGATGAGCTTGCCCTTGCCTTGGCCTTGGCCTTGAACGGTTTTACCCAAATGAAGCATGAACGGTAGATGCGTCACCTCCGACCGCCCCTGATCGCAGGTGATCAATACCCCGAAGGGATAGGAGCGGATCATCTCGGCAATCGTGTCGTGATCGTTTTCCACAAAGGCGGGCGGGCAATACATTCTTGGCTCGCTTAATTCGTCGAAGGGGTGCCTGTCTGTGATTGAACGACAGGGCTTGATTCCGCCCCGGATGACGGCTTGGGATCGGAATCCTTGCAGTTGGCGATACAGACCACTGTTTTTTTCACGCCGCCGCCACAGCCCACATAGCATTGCTCGAAGTTCTGCTGACAAGGGCATGGCGCGCTGTCGCAGCGTTCGTGGATCAGACGTTTACGCTCCTCGGCCAGACTCGGTGCAACAGGCGGCGTGGGCGCATCATCGTAGTAATCATCGTAATACCCCGGACGCATCACCCAGCCATAGCCCGGCACAAACACCGGGTTGAAGAACCCCATGCGCAAGCTGCGATTGAGCTCGTAAAACTGCCGGTCGGTTTCGTACTGGCGGCGTTGCGCTTCGTAGGTTTTAAGCGCCGAATCAAAAGCCGCCCGCGCTGCCGGTTCAATCTGTGCGATGCAGGATTGGCGCGCCGCCGAACACCTGTTCTGACATTGCGTGAGCTTATCCTGGCATTTCGCCACGCATATCAATCCTTTGGCGGTTTGCGGCGGCGCATAAGACGTTTGCGTGGCGTATTGCGGCGTGGCACAACCACCCAAAGCACCCACCGCCAATAGCGGAAGGAACCAGTTAAGAATCTTTCTAGCTACGTTGTTTTTGGGGAAGTTCATGTGTTTGCCACCAAGTTTTCATGACCCAGGTCATGGCATCGAAATAAAGCGGCAGCGGCTGGTGAAAACCGAATCGATTCCACCACGCCAGCCGATGCGCACCAATGTACCAGTTTGGCACAAGATATTCGCCCCAGAGCAGCACGCGATCCAGCGCGCGACAGGCCGTGACCAGCTCCGCCCGCGATTTGGCGTAGATGACCCGATCGATCAGCGCATCGACCACGGGGCTATCAATGCCCATGTAATTACTGGAACCGTCCGTGTGTGCGGCCGCACTGCCGAACCGATCCCGCAGTTCATTGCCCGGCGACTGCGATTCACCGTAGGCCACCACCGCCATATCGAAATCGAACCGATCCATCTTGCGTTGATACAGCGACACATCGATCGTGCGGTAACTGACATCGATACCGAGCCGTTTGAGGTTGTAGGCATAGGGCGCGACGATGCGCTCAAAACCGCGCATGGCCAGCGTGATTTCAAAGGAAAACGGCTGGCCCGCCGCATTTTTCAGCACGCCCTCTTCCACCCGCCAACCGGCCTCGGCCAGCAAATCACGTGCTTTGAGCAGATTCACGCGCTGTTCGGCCGGATTGTTGGCGACGGGCACTTGATAGGGCTCACGAAACAACTCGGGCGGCAACTGGGCTTTGAAGGGTTCGAGCAGGGCCAATTCATCGCCTTGCGGCAGGCCGCGACAGGCCAGTTCGCTGTTGCTGAAATAACTGTCGCAGCGCGTGTACTGGCCATAGAACAGATGCGTGTTCGACCAGCCGAAATCCAGCGCCAGATCCATCGCCCGCCGCACCCGGCGATCCGAAAACAGAGCCCGGCGGGTGTTCATGCCGAAGCCCTGCATCCCGGCGTTGTTTTTATGCGGTATTTCACGACGGATGATGCGGCCATCGGCGAAATTCGCGCCGGTATAATCGCGTGCCCAGCGCTTGGAATTGGTCTCATAGAACACATCGAACTCGCCCGCCTTGAAGGCTTCGAGCGAGACGGTCTCGTCCTTGTAGTATTTGAATACGATCCGGTCGAAGTTGAACTGCCCCCGGCGCACGTCCAGATCCTTCGCCCAGTAATCGGGATTGCGCTCAAAGGTGATGGTATTGCCGTAATCGACCCGACCCACGCGATACGGCCCGCTGGTCAAGAACGCCTCGCGCGCCAGGCTGGCAAAATCACGACCCGCCAGCCAGCGTTCGGAGAATACTGGCAATTCGCCAATGATCAGATGCAGTTCGGGATTGACTCGCTTGAAGTTAAACCGCACATGCCGCGCATCGGTCAGTTCGGCCCCGGCGATATCCCCCCAGTACATTCGATAGCGCGGATGCGCCTGATTGCTCATGAGCGTATTGAAGCTGAACAGCACATCCTGCGCCGTGACCGGGCTGCCATCATGGAAACGTGCTTTGGCATTGATGCGAAAAGTAATCGACAACCCATCCGTCGCCAGATCGGCGCGATCCGCCAGCAAGCCATAGGCGGAGAAGGGTTCATCCCAGGCCCGCGCGGTCAGGCTTTCAAAACACAGTTCATTCAAGCCCGAGGCGGCCAAACCTTTCAAGACAAACGGGTTGAGCGAGTCGAAGTTGCCAAAGACCGACAGCGCCAACCGGCCACCCTTGGGCGCATCGGGATTCACATAATCAAATGCCGTAAAATCGGCCGGATATTTGGGGGAATAACCCAGCGCGGCGGCAAATCCGGCGGCATGAGCAGCATGACTGAACGCGCCAGCTCCGGTTGCCAGAGCGCCTGTCGCCAGCAAATGGCGAAGGAAATCACGGCGCGAACGCTGGTCGTCGCCCAATATATCGTTCAGCAAGGGATGCTCGTTGTTCATTTCAACCGTACACTATTGCTATTGACCACGCGGCCAAGCGGGGCTCAGGCTTCGACCGACCTGATGGTTTAGTACATGGGCACCTTGAAAAACCGTCACGAGCATGTTCGAGTGCAAGGAGCCGCGGGCTTGCGCCAGCTTCGCGTTCAGTGAGCAACGAGACATATCGAGTAGATAGGCGAGGCGCGAACGAGCACGCGACGCCGCAATCGGACAGCGCAGTAGGTTTTTCGAGGTGCCCACATTTTTAATCAACATGAGGAACATAGTATGGGATTTTTAAGCGGCAAACGTGCCTTGATCGTGGGTATTGCGAACAATCGCTCCATTGCATCGGGCATTGCCGAAGCCATGCACCGGGAAGGTGCGGAACTGGCGTTCACCTATCTGAACGATCGCTTCAAGGAAAAAGTCGAAAAAGCGACGGCGGACCTGGGTTCGAACATCTATCTGCCACTGGATGCCACATCCGACGAGCAAATTGATGCGCTGTTCCCGGCACTTGCCGAACATTGGCCGGAAGGCTTCGATATTCTGGTGCACTCCATCGCCTTCGCCCCACGTGAAGCCCTGGATGGCGACTATCTCGACGGCATGTCGCGCGAAGCCTTTCGTGTGGCCCACGATGTGTCCGCCTACTCGCTGGCCGCACTGGCCAAGGCAGGCCGCGAGACGATGCGTGATAACGGCGCGATCGTCACGCTATCCTATCTGGGCGCCGAACGCGTGATGCCGAACTACAACGTGATGGGCGTCGCCAAAGCCGCACTCGAAGCGAATGTGCGCTATCTGGCCGGATCTTTGGGCGGTCGGGGCATCCGCGTGAACTCGGTCTCCGCCGGGCCGATCAAGACGCTGGCCGCTTCCGGTATCGGCGAGTTCAAGAGCTTCCTCGATTACGTTGCGCTGAACTCACCGTTGAAGCGCAACGTCACCATCGAGCAGGTCGGCAACACTGCCGCCTTCCTGTGCTCGGATCTCGCATCCGGCATCACCGGCGAGAATGTCTACGTTGATTCGGGGTACTTCATCACCGGCATGGGCCAGTGCCCGAAATAAGCCCCCCATGGGATTTCTGCACGAATCCATCCATAGCTTCGTGGGCTTACGCCAGCTGCGCGTTCAGATACGTTCGGACCGGTACACACCCGGCCCGAGCACAGCATTTCAATGACATACGTCATTGTGTGGCACAGGATCCATGCCCTTCCCTGAATAAATTCAGGAATAACCCATTGGCGCGCAGTGCAAACGGCGCCCACAAAAAAGCGGCGCAACCTGCGTCGCACCGCTCATGAGCCCACCGTAACGGTGGGTTTTTTCATTCTGGATTTTGCCCCCAGTCCGTGTGACCTTTTCAGGAGGTCGCACCAGACGGATTCGCATCAAGGCGTCACTGCTTTCTCGGCTTTTTGATTGATCGTGATCTTAGCCTCATCCCGCAGGGCTTTGAGCAGCACACTCAAGGTTTGCTGCGCTTGCGCCTGCTGGATTTGGGCAGAAAGCGCCTGCTTGTCCTGCTCGCTGATCGCGGTTGGATCACCATCTTTGATCGCCTTGACGACCACCAGTGCTTCATTGCCGTCACTTAAAGCCAGGGCCTTGCTGGCCAGTTGCCCGGCCGGTGCCGGAGGCAGTGCAAACGCTGCCTGAATCGCTTCGGCAGGAATCGGGGCATCACGCGCCGTCCGCTTGAGCCAGACCGGCGCCACCCAGCTTGCACCGGCCGCTGTTGCCGCCGCTTGCGGATCCGTACCGGCATTCAGTGTCTTGGCGATGCGCTCCGCCGCATCGGCCAGTGCCTTGTCCGTGGCCTGTTCTTTGAGTGTTTTGGCAATCTGATCCTTCACCTCGGCCAGCGTCAGTGGCGTTTCCGGCTCATGCTGATCCACGCGAATCACGACAGCGTGGTTTGCGCCCAGCTCAATCAGGTTGCTGTTGAGTTTCTGCTTGAGCACTTCCTTGGAGAAGGCCGCCTGGCGAACTTTCTCGTTCGCCGCAATGCCTGTACCGCTGTTCCGGTTGAGCCAATCGCTGGTCTGCACTTTCAAGCCCAACGCCTCGGCCGAGGGGATCAGGCTATCGGGATGCTCGTAAGATTGATTGGATAGTTTTTCGCCTTCATCGTAATAAATCTTTTCGATTTGGCGTTCTTTGGCCGCCGCTACCATTTTGTCGCGTACATCCGCCAGCGGCTTGATGTCGGGATGGCTCTCTTTGGTCACCTCGATCAGGTGCCAACCAAATTCCGTGCGCACCGGCTCGCTGATCTCGCCGACCTTGAGGGCATCCATCGCATCTTCGAATGGCTTGACCATTTGACCGGGCGCAACCTCACCGAGGTCGCCGCCCTTGTCTTTGGAACCCGGATCATCGGAAACCGCCCGTGCTTCATCTGCGAAGCTGGTCTTACCGGAAACTATCGCGGCCCGAGCCGCCAAGGCTTTTTTCTTGGCCGCTTCAACCGCGGCACCATCCGCATTCTTCGGCACCGCAATCAGGATATGCCGCACCGAGCGTGTGACCTGTGCTTTTTGTTTTTTCACATAATCGGCATAGGCCTGCTCAACCTGGGCATCCGTTACCTTGACCGAAGGCGCCAGTGTTTGCGGCGACAACTCGATGTACCGGAGTTTTACCCGCTCAGGACGGATAAATTCGGCCTTGTGTGCCGCATAGTAGGCCTCGATCTGCGCATCGGTCGGCGCAGGAACGGTATCGACCACGCGGGCGCGTTCCAGACGGACCATGCCGATTTCACGCGTCTGGTCACGCAATTTGACGATCTGATCCAACTCGGGCGCTGTCACGATCGTGCTTTCGCTGATCGCATTCTCCAGCGTCTGCATGACGATGTCCTGCTTCAAACCGGCCTCGAAGTTGGCGACAGTCGTTCCGCGCGCCGCCACGAAGGCTTCGTATTTCTTGACGTCAAACACGCCATTGGTCTTGAATGCGGGCTCAGAGCGAATCAGATCGGCCACCACGGCATCCGGCGCCCGAAACCCTGCCTTTTGCACGAATACCCGCAACACGCGCTCATTGATCATCTGATCGAGCACCTGCTGATCGAGGTTCAGACTCTGCAGCATCTCTGCCGATACGCTACCACCGAGTTTCTGAATAATGGCCTGACGCTGTTGGCTGACCGCCTGCTCGAACGCTTGCTGGGAAATCGGCAAACCATCGACTTCAGCCACAGGCTTGTTTGCCCCACCGCTGAAATACTCGCCCACCCCCCACAACACGAAGGGCACACTGATTAAGCCGATGATCGCATAAGCAATCCAACCCTGAATGCGTTCCCGCAAGTCCATCAACATAGCATCAATACCTTAAAAAACTTAAAAGCCCGCCGGAGCAGGCAACTGGCCAATCAGCCTAGTTGTGGTGCATCAAGTGCAACCGGGAGAATGATACTCCCTATAAAAAAACAGGGACGTTCCCGCCCCTGCTTCATATATGTACTTCAGTAATTCACCCCATGGCGCAGCTTGGATATGGCCGGACGAACCCGAAGTATCGAATGGCTCAGTTAACGGCGTCTTTCAGACCTTTGCCGGCCTTGAATGACGGCAGGCGGGAGGCGGCGATTTCAATGGTTTCGCCTGAACGCGGGTTGCGACCGGTACGGGCTTCACGCTCACGAACCAGGAAGGTACCGAAACCGACCAAAGTCACTTGGTCGCCTTTTTTCAGCGCATCACCAACCGCTTCGATAAACGCATCAAGCGCTGCCGCGGACTCAGTTTTCTTCATTCCGCTTTTGGCAGCCATTGCGTCAATCAGTTCAGATTTATTCATATCGTTGCAATCCTTTTCTTCTGGGGGTTAAGACAGGGGGGTAGATTTCTAATTTCTAGATGCCGGATTTTGCAGGCAACACCCGCAACAATCAACCAATTCCGATTACACGCATCTAAGTCCAGTCGCTTTTATACAAGCCACACCGGCGTGCTGTCAACAAAGTCTGGACATTTGGCGTAACAATGCGCGAAGAAATCTCCAACATTTACTCGAAGCTTATCCTGATGCGGATCGGCAGTGCGTTCACTCTGCACGAAAATCCGCAATCAGAACGTGAATCAATGAGCATGTGCACTCTGATCGTCTGCCCGCTTGACCTCGGCATTGGGCACCACATCCTGCAGTGCTACTGGCTTCGGTGTCGGTGGTGTAACCAAGGCCAAATCCAACACTTCATCGATCCAGCGCACCGGTCGAATATCCAGCGAGGATTTGATTTTCTCAGGAATTTCAACCAGATCCTTGCGGTTACCTTCCGGAATCAGAACCAGCTTGATACCACCACGCTGCGCCGCGAGGAGCTTTTCCTTGAGCCCCCCGATCGGCAGCACTTCACCACGCAGGGTGATCTCGCCCGTCATCGCCACGGTCGACTTGACCGGGATACCTGTGAGCGCCGAGACGATGGTCGTGCACATCGCGCCCCCGGCCGAAGGGCCATCCTTCGGTGTCGCGCCTTCGGGCACGTGCACGTGGATATCCACCTTCTGGCTGAAATCCGGATCGATCCCCAGCGACACCGCCCGTGCTCGCACGACCGTCATCGCGGCCTGAATCGACTCCTGCATGACCTCACCCAGCTGGCCGGTGTACTTGAGGTTACCTTTACCCGGCATGGTCGCCGCTTCAATCGTCAGCAGGTCGCCGCCGACTTCCGTCCAGGCCAGACCCGTCACCTGACCGACCTGATCGGGATGTTCGACCTTGCCGAAATCGAAACGATGAACACCAAGATACTGATCCAGCGAGCTGGAATCGACAGTAATCGGGGCCTTCTCTTCATTCGTGACGAGTTTGCGCACCACCTTGCGCGATACCTTGGCCAGTTCGCGCTCAAGGTTCCGTACACCGGCTTCACGGGTGTAATAACGGATCACATCACGTACCGCCGATGTATCGATGCTGAGTTCCTTGTCCTTCAAGCCGTTCTTTTCCAACTGCTTGGGCAACAGATAGCGCTCGGCGATCTCGGTCTTTTCGTCTTCGGTGTAGCCGGCAATCCGAATCACCTCCATCCGATCCAGCAACGGACCCGGAATATTCAGGCTGTTGGCCGTGCACACGAACATGACCTCGGACAAATCGATGTCCATATCCATGTAGTGATCGGCAAAGGCTTTGTTTTGCTCGGGGTCCAGAACCTCCAGCAAGGCCGAAGCCGGATCGCCCCGGAAATCGGAAGCCATCTTGTCGATCTCATCGAGCAGAATCAGCGGATTGCGGGAACCGATCTTGCTCAACGTCTGCACGATCCGGCCCGGCAAGGCGCCGACATAAGTCCGGCGATGGCCGCGAATTTCGGCATCGTCGCGCACGCCACCGAGGGCGATTCGGCCGAATTTACGGTTGGTGGCCTTGGCAATCGACTGCCCGAGCGAGGTTTTACCCACACCCGGCGGGCCGACTAGACACAGAATCGGGCCATTCATTTTGCGCACGCGCTGCTGCACCGCGAGATACTCGAGAATCCGCTCCTTGACCTTCTCCAGGCCGAAGTGATCGGCTTCCAGCACTTGCTCCGCAACACCCAGATCGTGCTTGATCTTGGTCCGCTTCTTCCAAGGCACGGCGATAATCCAGTCCAGATAGTTACGCACGACCGATGCCTCGGCAGACATGGGCGACATCATCTTGAGCTTGTTGAGCTCGGATTTGGCCTTATCAAACGCTTCCTTTGGCATACCCGCCGTCAGAATCTTGCGCTCCAACTCGTCGAGATCGCTCCCGCCCTCTTCCAGATCGCCCAGTTCTTTCTGAATGGCTTTCATTTGCTCGTTCAGATAGTACTCGCGCTGGCTTTTTTCCATTTGCTGCTTCACGCGGCCACGGATGCGCTTCTCAACCTGCAAAGTATCGATTTCTGATTCGATCAGCACCATGAGGTGCTCGATCCGCGCGTGCAGATCGATGGTTTCCAGAATCTTCTGCTTTTCTTCGAGGCTGAGCGCCATATGGGCGGCGATGGTATCGGCCAGGCGCGAGACATCATCGATGCCAGCCAACGATGTCAGCACCTCTGGTGGCGTTTTCTTGTTGAGTTTGACATACCCGTCGAACTGGTTGAGCAACGTACGTGCTTCCACTTCCAGTTCGCGATCAGGCTGTGCTTTCGGCTCTTCAATCGAATGCACTTCGGCCACCAGATACTGGTCAACCTCGTGCACCTGCACGCAGCGCACGCGCTCGACACCCTCGACGAGCACTTTGATCGTGCCGTCCGGCAATTTGTGCAGTTGAAGAATGGAAGCCAAGGTGCCGACGGCATGCAGATCCTTGCGGCCCGGATCGTCAAGCTCGGCATCTTTCTGTGCGACAAGCAGCAATTGTTTGTTGCCCTTGATGGCTTCCTCCAGCGCGGACACGGACTTCTCCCGCCCCACGAACAGAGGAATCACCATATGGGGGTAAACCACCACATCCCGCAGCGGCAGAACCGGTACGGTACGTGGTGCACCGTCGATGACTTCAGATGTTGTGTCGTTATGTGGCATATGTTTTACCTGTTTGGCGCGCCGAATGGCGGCAAGGTGAGCGAATACGAATAGAGCATAGTCAATAGTTAATGCCAAATGACAACTTTTCAAGTGGCACGCTCACAAAAGCGGTCGGTCCACAAAACCACGGACAAAGTTCAGCGCAACTGCGCCGAGGCGCCCCGAGCCGGGCATTCATAAAAAAATCCCGCCAAAGCGCGGGATTTCAATTACGCCCGATGGAACGGGAGAAAAGTTACTTGTCAGAAGCCGCTTTTGGCAGTTTTTCGGCCTGATCAAAAAGCAGGTAGGGCACATTCTCGCCACGCACAACCGAGGCGTCCACGACGACCTTCTTCACATTCTCGGTAGAAGGCACCTCAAACATCGTATCGAGCAGCACATGCTCGACGATGGTCCGCAGCCCGCGCGCGCCGGTTTTACGCTTGATGGCCTGACGTGCCACTTCGCGGAGCGCATCCTCACGCAGATCAAGCTCTACGCCTTCCATTTCGAACAGACGCATGTACTGCTTGGTCAGCGCATTTTTCGGCTCGACCAGAATCTTGACCAACGCCGCCTCATCCAGTTCATTCAGCGTCGCGATGACCGGCAAACGGCCAATGAACTCGGGAATCAGACCATAACGCGTCAAGTCTTCCGACTCGATCTGGGTCAGCAATTCGTCGGCAGCGCGTTTGTCATCTTTGGATTTCACTTCCGCAGAGAAGCCGATACCGCCTTTCTCGATCCGCTGACGGATAATGCTATCCAGCCCGGAGAAGGCACCGCCGCAGATGAACAGGATATTGGTCGTATCCAGCTGCACGAACTCCTGCTGCGGATGCTTGCGGCCACCCTGGGGCGGCACGGATGCCTGCGTGCCCTCGATGAGCTTGAGCAACGCCTGTTGCACCCCCTCACCGGAGACATCCCTTGTGATCGACGGGTTCTCGGATTTACGGGTGATCTTGTCGATCTCGTCAATATAGACAATCCCGTGCTGCGCTTTTTCCACGTCGTAGTCACAACGCTGCAACAGTTTTTGTAGAATGTTTTCGACGTCCTCTCCCACATAACCCGCTTCGGTCAGCGTGGTGGCATCGGCGATGGCGAATGGCACATCCAGCACACGCGCCAGCGTTTGCGCCAAGAGCGTCTTGCCGGAGCCCGTCGGGCCGATCAGAAGAATATTGGACTTTGACAGCTCAACCGGCTCGGAATCACTGTCCTTATCCTTTTCGGCGACTTTGTGCGCCGAACCGAATAGATTCAGGCGCTTGTAATGATTGTAAACCGCGACGGCCAAGGCTCGTTTCGCCCTTTGCTGACCGATGACATACTCGTCGAGCGCCTCAACCAGTTCTTTGGGCGTCGGCAGGCGAGCGGGACTTTCGTCCTTGGCGGCGGAGATTTCCTCGCGGAGGATGTCGTTGCATAGCTCGACACACTCGTCGCAGATATACACCGACGGACCGGCAATGAGCTTGCGGACTTCGGCCTGCGGCTTACCGCAGAATGAGCAGGAAAGATCCTGTTCGGATTGTGTACTTTTAGCCATGATCAATCTCTATCAGTGATGAAATGGGGCAAGTTTTGAGCCCGATTTCAATCATTTCGCATCACGCGCGTTTATCCAGCACCGCGTCAATCAAACCATATTCAACCGCTTCGGATGCCGACAGGAATTTGTCCCGGTCCGTATCTTTTTCGATCACTTCCATCGGCTGATTACAGTGCTTGGCCAGAACGCCATTCAAACTATGACGCAATTTGATGATTTCTTCCGCATGAATCTTGATGTCGGAAGCCTGCCCCTGGAATCCGCCCAAAGGTTGGTGAATCATCACCCGCGAGTTCGGTAACGCAAACCGTTTACCCGGCTCGCCACCCGCCAGCAGGATGGAACCCATGCTGGCAGCCTGGCCGATACACAATGTCGAAACATGCGGCTTGATGAACTGCATGGTGTCGTAGATCGACATGCCCGCCGTCACGACGCCGCCCGGCGAGTTGATGTACAGATGAATATCCTTGTCCGGATTTTCCGATTCTAGAAACAGCAACTGCGCCACGATCAGATTGGCCATGTGGTCTTCAATGGGGCCAACCACAAATACAACCCGCTCTTTGAGCAGGCGGGAGTAGATGTCATATGCACGCTCGCCACGTGATGTCTGTTCGACAACCATGGGCACCAACGCGGCCAGTTCCGGAGACGACAGCCCCGCTGAAGTTTGAGAACCGAAAATCATACATTCTCCCCTGTGCACACACCCCGAGCTACTGAATTCGATGCCTCGGGCGGGTGGTATTAAAACAAAAACGCGATCAACACATCACACGAACTGTGGCGGTTGATCGCGACTTTTTCAATCTATCTGCAGCAAAATATGCCCAAAACGCAGCTTGGCGTTAAGTTCAGGCCTGTGGAGCTGGATTCATAACAGATTTGAAATCCTGCGATTTTTGGGTCACTTTGGCTTTGGACAACACGTGATCAACGGCTTGCTGTTCCAGAACGACCGTGCGCGCATTGCTCATCATTTCGCGATCACCTTTGTAAGTCGCAACGACTTGCTCCGGTTCATCATACGCGGCGGCAATGTCATTGATGAATTCGTCGACCAAGGCATCGTCAACCTGCAAATCGGCTGACTTGACGATTTCCATGATCACCAGGCCCATCTTGACGCGTTTGGCTGCCTGCTCGCTGAACAGGCTGGCGTCGAGCGCGCTGGCATCTGCATGAGGCATTTGCTGGCGCACGAACCCATCACGCATGGCAACCGCTTCTTCATCGACCAGTGCTTTGGGCACATCAAAAGTCAGGCTGTCGGTCACGGCAGTCAGTACCACGTCTTTGGTCTGACGCTTGAGCGCTTGCCTGAGTTCGCGCTCCATGTTCTTGCGCACATCAGACTCCAATTCGGCCACTGAGGCAGAACCGAAACGGGCGGCAAATTCGTCGTCCAACTCAGGTAACACTTTCTCTTCGACCGCTGTCGCAGTCACGGTGAATTGCGCGGTTTTGCCCTTGAGATTTTCTACGGGATAGTCTTCTGGGAAGGCCACATCGAACACACGTTCAGCTTCACCCACGGCAATACCAGCCAGACCTTTTTCGAAATCAGCCAACATGCGGTTTTCACCAAGCACAACCTGCATGCCTTCGCCGCTACCGCCGTGGAATGCTTCGCCATCGACCTTGCCGTCGAAGTTTACGGTCACGCGATCACCTTCTTTGGCTGCACGATCAACAGTTTGCCAATCCGCGTGTTGTTCTCTGAGCGTTGAGAGCATGTCAGTCACATCAGCGTCGGTAACTTCGGCTGTCGTGGTTTCGATCTCAATGACGGACAAATCCCCGATTTCAAATTCGGGATAAACTTCAATCGCAGCCACGAACTTGAGATTTGTTCCCGGTTGCGCATCGACCGATTCAATCACAGGGTTCCCGGCAGGACGTAGTTGCTGTTCGGCGATGGCGGCCTGATAGTTGCGCCCCATGACGTCGCCGACCACCTCTTCGCGAACCTGGCCTTCATAGCGCTGACGCACAACAGGCAAAGGCGCCTTGCCCGGGCGAAAACCATCCAGACGTACGCGGCGGGACATATCCTTGATGCGACGATCGACTTCGACATCGATTTCACTGGCAGGTACTTCAATCGCCAAACGACGGATCAAACCTTCTGATGACTGCAATTCAACCTGCATGGTCACTCAACCTCAAACTTCTTCATATCTAAAAAAATAATCAAGGCGATGCCCTGATCAGGAATATGGTGCGAGAGAAGAGACTCGAACTCTTACGCCAAAGGCGCTGGAACCTAAATCCAGTGCGTCTACCAATTCCGCCACTCTCGCTGAAACGTCCCGCTGTCGGCATTTCCGACACCCGGCGCGATCTCAATCACGACCCGCCGGTGTCAAATCCGTACAGGTCAAACCGGCGGGGGAGTATACCTGAGCTTATCGGCAAGCCCAAACTCATACCCGCGCCAATACACCTACATCGGCATGCCAGGAATGCGCCCCTTGAGCGCGCGCATCATTTTTTTCATGCCGCCACCGGAGAATTTTTTCATCATGTCGCTCATGTCGCGGTGCTGCTTCAGCAACCGGTTGACATCGTGTACCTGCATCCCCGAACCCAGTGCAATCCGGCGCTTGCGCGAGCCTTTGATCAACTCGGGGTGCAACCGTTCCTGGATTGTCATGGAGTTGATGATGGCAATCATGCGATGCACATCACGATCCTCGATATTCGCTTTTGCATCCGCCGTCAGCTTGCCCATACCCGGCAACTTGTCCATCAAGCCACCAATGCCCCCCATGTTGAGCATTTGCTGGAATTGATCGCGCATGTCAACGAGGGTGAAACCTTTGCCTGCCCGCACCTTCTCGGCCAGAGCCTGGGCCTTGCTGGTGTCGAGATTACGCTGCGCTTCTTCCACCAGAGAAACCACATCGCCCATGCCCAGGATGCGCGAGGCAATCCGATCGGGATGGAAGGGCTCAAGCGCGTCGAGCTTTTCGCCCATCCCGATGAATTTGATGGGTTTGCCGGTAATGGCGCGAACCGACAGCGCCGCCCCGCCGCGCGCATCACCATCGGCCTTGGTGAGCACAACACCGGTCAGCGGCAGCACTTCATTGAAGGCCTTGGCGATATTGGCCGCATCCTGACCTGTCATGGCATCGACGACGAACAGGGTTTCCACCGGATTCAGTGCGGCGTGCAACTGGCGCACTTCGTCCATCATCTCGGCATCGACATGCAACCGACCCGCCGTATCGACAATCAGCACATCGTAAAAACCGACGCGCGCCTGCTTCAAGGCAGCCTGCACGATATCCAGGGGCTTTTGCCCTGCATCGGAAGGGAAAAAATCGACGCCGACCTGGCCGGCGACCGTTTCGAGCTGCTTGATCGCGGCCGGGCGATATACGTCCGCACTGACGACCAGCACTTTTTTGTGTTCGCGCGTGCGCAGAAGTCGACCGAGCTTGCCGACGGTGGTGGTTTTACCCGCCCCCTGCAAACCGGCCATCAGCACGACAGCCGGTGGCTGTGCGGCCAGATTAAGTGCCGAGTTCTCGGCACCCATCAGCGCGGTCAGCTCATCGCTGACGATCTTGATGAACACCTGCCCCGGCTTGAGGCTTTTGATGACCTCGGCACCAACGGCGCGTTCCTTGACCTGATTGACGAAATCACGCACCACCGGCAAGGCAACATCGGCTTCCAGCAAGGCCATCCGCACTTCACGCAGGGCGTCCTTGATGTTGTCTTCGGTTAACCGCCCCTGCCCGCGCAGCCCATCGAACAGACCGCCGAGCCGCTGGGAAAGATTTTCAAACATGCGCGCGTACCATCTCGATCATTAACTCAAATCGGCTGGAAAGAGGCTCAGTCGCCACGGCCATACCGCTTGCGATCCAGCTCCGTCAGCCACTTTTTGCGAATGCGAATCGAAGCCGGGGTCACTTCGACCAGCTCGTCATCATCGATGAATTCCAGTGCCTGCTCCAGTGTGAACCGGATCGGCGTCACGAGGGTGAGCGCCTCATCCGTACCGGAAGCCCGCATATTGGTGAGCTTTTTGCCCTTGAGGACGTTGACGGTCAGGTCGTTGTCGCGTGAATGGATACCCACGACCTGGCCTTCGTACACTTCATCCCCGTGGCCGATCATCATCTTGCCCCGATCCTGCAGGTTGTACAGCGCATACGACAGCGCCTTGCCGGTTTCGTTGGCGATCAGCACCCCGTTGATGCGCTGGCCCACGTTGCCCGGCTTGTAATCACCGTAATGGTCGAACACGGAGAACAGCAGACCGGTACCTTGCGTGGCCGTCATGAACTCGGTTCTAAAACCGATCAGACCGCGCGAAGGAATAATGTATTCCAGACGCACACGACCTTTGCCATCGGGTTCCATATTCCGCAATTCCGCACGGCGGGTGCCCAGTTTTTCCATGACCGCGCCCTGATTCTGCTCTTCGATGTCCACGACGAGCTGCTCGTAAGGTTCCTGCTTGACGCCATCGACTTCGCGGATGATGACTTCGGGGCGACCAACGCCCATCTCAAACCCTTCGCGGCGCATGTTTTCGATCAATACCGAAAGGTGCAATTCACCCCGGCCGGACACGCGGAATTTATCGCCTTCCTCGGTATCTTCAACGCGCAACGCGACGTTGTGCAGCAATTCTTTGTGCAAACGATCACGAATCTGGCGGCTGGTGATGTATTTGCCTTCCTTGCCAGCGAAGGGTGAGGTATTGACGTTGAAGGACATGCTCACGGTCGGTTCATCGACCGTCAGCGGCGGCAGCATTTCCACGTGATCCGGATCGCAGATGGTGTCGGAAATCAGAAGCGGGTCGAGACCGGAGAACACGATGATGTCGCCCGCCTGCGCGCTCGGCACTTCGATACGTTCCAAACCATGAAAACCCATGATCTGAAGGATGCGGCCCGAGCGGATGTTGCCGTCGCGATCGATGACCTTGACCTGCGTATTGGTTTTGACCCGGCCGCGAGAAATACGGCCGATACCCATGACGCCCATGTACGGGTTGTAATCGAGGCTGGAAACCTGCATCTGGAAAGGGCCATCGGCATCCACATCCGGTGCCGGCACAGAATCGACAATTGTCTGGTACAACGGGGTCATATCGCCCTCGCGCACCGAGTCTTCCAATCCGGCGTACCCGTTGAGCGCTGAGGCGTAGACAATCGGGAAGTCGAGTTGCTCGTCGGTCGCACCCAGACGATCAAAAAGGTCGAACACCTGATCCACCACCCACTGCGGGCGGCTGCCGGGGCGGTCGATCTTGTTGATAACAACAATCGGCTTCAAGCCATGCTCGAACGCTTTTTGCGTGACAAATCGGGTTTGCGGCATCGGGCCATCAACGGCGTCCACCAGTAGCAGCACGGAATCGACCATCGACAGCACACGCTCCACTTCACCGCCGAAGTCGGCGTGGCCGGGCGTATCGACGATGTTGATGCGGTACTCTTCGCCTTTCGGGCTGGTCCAGCGGATGGCGGTGTTTTTCGCGAGGATGGTGATGCCGCGCTCTTTCTCGATTGCGTTGGAGTCCATCATCCGCTCACCGGTGTCGGTACGGGCGTCCAGGGTACCGGATTGTTGCAGGAGCTTATCAACCAGAGTTGTTTTACCGTGGTCAACGTGGGCAATGATGGCGATATTACGCAAATGAGAAATCACAGGAGCATCCATAAATAAGGGATAAATTGGTGCGGCATTATACCTGAACCCGCGTGTTTCTGGCAGCGTGGCTAGGTAAAATATTGGAATTATTCAAAGAACCGGAGGGTCTTGCCAATCAATATCGGTAAAGGCATCCACCCAGTAGCCGTCAAGAACGGCCATCGTATGCGGGTCGCGCATCACGCCCACGGTGCGCAAGCCAGCAAAGCGCGCAAAACCCATGAGCATGGGCGTGCTGGTGATGAAGACGACCTGCTCGGGCGACACTTCCATTTCTTCCGCCAGATCAATCCAGGTCTGGGTCTGGCGCCACTGCGGCAGTGGTCTTTCGATAACCACAAATGCTTCACCAAAAAACGAAAACAGCCGTGGGTCGTAACGCCGCGCGTCAGTCGTGATGCCAACCACCGTCAACCCCAGGGCGCGCCACTGTTCAAACACATCCAGCACGTCCGCAAACAATTCCGGCGCACCGCTGGCACGAACTTCAAAGAGCGCCGCCAAATCAACCCACACCGCCTGAACGTTCATTATCAGTCCTCACATATTCGCCTCATAATAGTACGTATAGAATGAAGCACATCAAACCCACCGCCGAAGAACACCACATGACAATCCACTTCACCAAAATGCACGGACTGGGCAACGATTTCATGGTCATCGACGCCATCAATCAAGCCATCGAACTGAATCCGGAACAGATCAGGCAGTGGGCCGATCGGCATTTCGGCATCGGCTTCGATCAATTACTGATCGTAGAGCCACCCAAAATCGCCGACACCTTGTTCACCTATCGCATATTTAACGCAGACGGTGGCGAGGTGGAGCAATGCGGCAATGGTGCGCGCTGCTTTGCCCGATATGTGTACGACAAAGGATTGACCGCTGAGAAAGAAATCCCCGTTGGCACCGCCAGTGGCCGGATTGTGCTGCATATCACCGATTCAGGCGATGTCACTGTCGACATGGGGCGACCGATATTCACCCCCGCCAATATCCCTTTCATCACCGAACAGGAAGCCACAAGCTATCCATTGATGCTTGACGACGGCAGTGAGTGGCTCATTGATGCAGTTTCCATGGGCAATCCACACGCCGTACTTGAAGTCGAAGACGTCGACACGGCTCCGGTCGGTCATATCGGCCCGATGATCGAACTCCATCGACAGTTCCCCAATCGAGTAAATGTGGGTTTTATGCAAATCATCGACCGCCAGCACATCCGACTGCGTGTATTCGAGCGCGGCACCGGCGAAACACTCGCCTGCGGTACCGGCGCCTGCGCTGCGGTTGTCAGCGGCGTTCGTCGAAACCGGCTTGATTCTCCCTGTTTTGTCGATGTTCGCGGCGGAAGACTCTCTGTGGCATGGACGGGCAAAACCCAAGATTCGGTATTGATGACCGGCCCAGCTCAAAGCGTTTTTGAAGGGCAAATTACCCAAACCATCGCGTGAACCCGGGCCGCACCATCCCTGAATGAAACATAAAAACAACATCAATTTTAAAAAAACAACACTCGCCCACCCAACCCAAACCCAAGAGCAACGAACGAAAATACACCAGAAAGTTGAAAAAACCGAAACATAAGTTAATGAAAATAAATCATAAGGCAGCAACAAGCAAAGTACTTATATAAATAAATAAGCATTTACTAATACACAAACTACTGATTTATTAATATTTTTTCGCGCACCCTCAATTTTCTTGAATTCACCCGGTTTACATTTCTGTTACCTTACGCGGGCCTCGAAGCAACCCGTCATCAGAATGTGGGCACCCGCATAGCGGGAAACGAGCAGATGCGCGCCCAACTCCAGTAGAGGGGAACGGGCCGCAAAAACAATCAATCAGGAGACTGGATAAAAATGGTATTCAAACGTTCACTACTGGCCGCATCGGTTGCCGCCACCTTGATCGCCTCAGGCGCTGCACACGCAACGAATGGTTATTTTTCTCACGGTTACGGCGTGAAAAGCATGGGTATGGGCGGCGGTGGCGTGGCCCTGCCGAACGACAGCGCGATGATTATCGCCACCAACCCGGCAGGCATCACCGAAACCGGCACTCAGATCAACTTTGATATCTCCTGGTTCCATCCGGTGCGTGGTTACTCACAAACAGGGGCGGCCTTTGGCTTAGGCGCAGCAGATACCGACAGCGGCAGCACCAACTTCTACATCCCTGAACTTTCTGCCAGCTACGTCATTAATGACACCAACTCTGTCGGTATTGCGATTTACGGCAATGGTGGCATGAATACGGATTTCTCTAGCACCGCACCTTCCCTGATTGGCGGTGGAAATGGCGGCACTTATGGCCCGAACATGGCAAATGGCAGCCCAATCGAAGCGGGTGTCAACCTAAAGCAAATGTTCATTGCCCCCACCTACGCGCACAAATTTATGGACGGCAAACTGTCTGTGGGTGCCAGCATTTTGTTCGCTCGGCAAACCATTGCAGTCAAAGGTCTTCAGAACTTTGATAACCCCATGTTCACAACTCAGCCAGGTTCTGTGACCAATAACGGCTCATCCATGTCCACAGGTTGGGGTGGAAAAGTGGGCGTTCTGTACCACGCGACAGACGCCATCACGCTTGCTGGTAGCTACCAGACAAAGATGGCCATGAGTAAGTTCAACGCATACTCTGGTCTCTTTGCCGAAGGCGGCAAGTTCGATATTCCCTCTACTTGGACCGTTGGTGGCGCGTTCAAAGTTGCACCAGCCTGGACGTTGACCGCTGACTTCCAGCGCATCAATTACTCAGGTGTGAAGGCAATTTCAAATCCATCGACTGCCTATTTACTCCCTGGTGGTTTCCCATGTGGATCGGGTGCACCTGGAACCAGTTCGACTCAATGTCTGGGTGGCTCTGATGGTGCTGGATTTGGCTGGAAAGACGTGAATGTCGTCAAGTTGGGCGCCCAGTGGCAAATGAGTCCGGCTCTGCAATTGCGCGTGGGCTTCAACCACGGCACCAACCCGGTCGGTCCAGAAGATGTTGTTTTTAACACCATTGCCCCAGGTATTGTTAAAAATCATTACACCGCTGGCTTCACCTATGCCTTGGACAAAAACCAAGAAATCAGCGGTGCTTTCATGTATGCACCAACCGTTTCTGTCACTGGGCCCAATGCTATTCCAAGTGCTTTAAGCGGTGGTATGGCTCCTGTTGTCGATACAACAATCCACATGAAGCAGTACGAAGCCACCATCGGTTATGCCTACAAGTTCTAATCGAGTCTCTATCGATTAAACCGGTTTAGCACCGCCCTCACAGGGCGGAAACCGACCAAAAACCCCGCGCTCTTATCGAGGCGGGGTTTTTTATTTCATACAAAACCATCACCACGATTGATCCATCACAATGGCAAGCCCATCCCAGTAGCGAAAAACCGTCGGTGAATTTACACCGTACCGCAGCGCAAAGGGACTCCCCTGCCATTATCTCACGCCAAACCCTAGGCTGATACTGATAAATACCAGCAAACTCTCAGCAATCATCATCTCCAACTTGGCCAGGGAACCTCTGATTGAATCCCTCGTGCTACGCAGGCTGGCGCCTGCTCCGCATTAAGTTGGCGCAAGCCTGTTTCGCGCCGCGCCTTGCAACTCATCCCTCAAAAGACCGTCTCGGCCACGAAGGATTCAATCAGAGCTTCCCTGGCCATGCTCCAATACCGTCGCACCCTCCGACTGGAGCACGCACCGCAAACTATCCAGTGCCGCCTGCATGGCATAATCCTTACGATTGACGAGATGCACAGCATAGGCCGGAATTTTGATCGTTGGGCTGTTCGGTATCCGCCACAACTGCTGTGCTTCAATCTGACCCCGTACAACTCGCCAAGGGAAAAAGCCTGAGCCACCCCATTGCCGTATCTGTTGCATCACCAGCCAGACGGCATCCGTCGTAATTGCAGGTGCTTGAAACTGCGGAAATAACAAGAGAAATTCCGCCTGAAATTCCGCCCCCCAGTCCATATGGATGTATTTAGGGTCAGGCCAGACAAGATCGGGGTTCGTCGTCACCAGAACCAATTCGTCATCGAACAGATACTCAGACTTCAGGCCAAATCGAAAATCCGCGGTGTAAACCACTCCCATATCGATGGTTCCCTGCAACAGCATCCGCGTGGTATCAGGCTCAAAGCCAACCTCCAAGCGCAATGCAATATCAGGATACGATGTGCGCATCACAGCAACCCACTGGGTTAAAAATCCATCCCATAAGGAAATACGCCCTCGCATCACGAAGCTCTCTCTGAATTCGGAAAGCAAGCCAATTTCATGGCGTGCTTGTTCAAAGATACGCATCAACCCCGTTGCATGGCGCAAAAACCGTTGCCCCGATGGAGTCAACTCTGCCCCCCTTTTTCCACGACTGAATAGCGTGGCGCCAAGGACCTGCTCTAAGACAAGAATCCGATTACTTATCGTCGATTGGGTGACATGCAATCGATGTGCCGCAGCACTGAAGCTTCCCGATTCGGTTACCGCAAGAAATGTCCGCACAGATTCGATATCCATTAACTCTAATCCATCGATTTTTTCGATATTTATGAACTAAAAAAATCGTTTGTCAAATAGAATCGGTAGCCATTATTCTGATCTAGGGATATTTGATCAAACCCCTCGTGCTAAGCGGTCTTGCGTCTGCTTCGCATTGAGCTGGTGTAAGCCCGTTTCGCGGCGCGCCTTGCGACTCATCCCTCAACCGCCCGTCTCGGCCACGACGGATTTAATTAGAGGTTTTTTTAAATGGCTACAGCCGATCTAGTTCACGCTAGCTGTGCCCCGTTCGGTTTCGATCATCGTACTATTGTCGAGGCTTCAGGCGTGGTGTCGCTAGCCACCCAGCGTAAGGCACTCAGTAACGAGCAAGTGCGTGGTCATGTTGATTCGTTCCTCCGAGTTGCCCATGCTTTGAAGCGCGCGAGCGTGGAGCTGATTAACGAAAATAACACGCGCACCGCGAACGGTAGTGGTCTGTGTCTGATGCAAATCAAAGGGGCGACGCTATGAGCATCACGCTTGCTTTGCAATTGGCAGAGGGTGCTATTGTCTTGGCGCTTTTGTCTGCATTGGTGTCCTTTTTTCCTGCCACCGTCCGCCGTCATGTGGCCATGCCGCTATTTACCCTTTCGGGGCTGGTTGCACTTGTAGCAGGCTTGGTCGCCTTGATTAATGGCGGGGTGGCAACCGCCCAACTGCCGCTTGGCCTGCCGTGGTTACCTTGGCAGGTTCGCATGGATGTCCTGTCTGGCTTCTTCCTCAGCATTATCGGTGTGGTGAGCTTTGCTGTCGGTATTTACGCACCCGGTTATGTACGCGGTTTCGAGAGGGGGAGTGACTCCCTGCGCGCGCTGGGCGGGTTTACCGGGCTTTTCCTCGCGGGCATGATGCTTGTGGTTATAGCCGATGACGCATTCATGTTCATGGTAGCCTGGGAGCTGATGTCGCTGTCGAGCTATTTTCTCGTCGCCTGGCACCACGATCACGCCGCCAACCGGCGTGCGGCATTTCTTTATCTGCTCATGGCTCATGTGGGCGGTCTGAGCATCCTGCTGGGTTTCGGGGTGTTGGCTTCCTTCGGTGGCGGTTTCACCTTTGAAGCAATGCGCGGCGCGCCTCTCTCTTTCGGCTGGGCCAGCGTCGCTTTCGTGCTGGCCTTTATCGGTTTCGGCATGAAAGCGGGATTGGTGCCGTTACATGCCTGGTTGCCAGAGGCCCATCCGGTTGCGCCATCCCATATTTCGGCACTCATGTCCGGCGTGATGCTCAAGGTGGCGGTCTATGGTTTTATCCGGTTTGTCTTCGATCTGATCGGCACTGTGCACTGGCAGTGGGGTGTCGTGGTGCTGATCTTCGGTAGCTTGTCGGCTGTCATCGGTGTGTTGTTGGCGCTGATGCAGAATGATCTCAAGCGACTGCTGGCCTACAGTTCCGTGGAAAATTTAGGCATTATCTTTGTCGGGTTGGGGTTGGCACTGCTGTTCTTCGCTGAAGGACATCCTCTCATTGGCTCCTTGGCTTTTGTCGCGGCGCTTTATCACAGCGTCAATCATGCCCTGTTCAAGGGGTTGCTGTTCCTCGGGGCAGGCGCCATTTTGCACAGCGCGAATGAACGCGATCTGGAGAAAATGGGCGGTCTGCTGCGCCGCATGCCCTGGACAGGCCTCTTCTTTCTCGTGGGCAGTATTTCCATTGCGGCCCTGCCGCCGTTCAATGGTTTTGTTTCAGAGTGGCTGAGTTTTCAGGCCGCGCTGCAGGCATGGAACCTGGATGGAGGGGTGTTGCGCAGCTTTGTGTCGATCGTGGTCTCATTGCTGGCACTTACCGGAGCATTGGTGGCAGCGACCTTCGTCAAGGTTTATGGCGTGGCCTTTCTGGGACAAGCGCGAAGCCGTACCGTACGACGAGCGCACAAAGTGCCGCTCAGTATGCGGCTTGGTCAAGGGATTCTGGCCATTTTGTGCCTGTTGCTTGGCATTCTGCCGACCTTTTTCATCGACTTGTTCAATGCTGTACCGCGTGAAATCCTGGGGCATGGTTTGTCACAGGCATCAGCTCATGGCTGGCTCTGGCTAACGCCAATTTCTGAGAAAACAGCGAGTTATAGTGCGCCATTAGTGGCCTTGATCCTGTTTGTTATCCTCGTGCTTGGCTTGTGGCTGGTCGGGCGGGGCACTCGTCGAGTTCGGTTAGGTGATGCCTGGAATTACGGACATGCCTCGCTCACCCCTTCGATGCAATACACCGGTACGGCCTTTGTTCAACCGATTCGGCAGGTATACGGGCTGTTGTTTCAGATAAATGATGGGGTTGAAACGCAGCAGGATGGTAGAAGGCGTTATTTTTTACAAGTGACTGACCGAGCCTGGGGGCTCCTCTACGTTCCGATTGCGCGCTGGGTCGAATGGTCGTCGCGCCAGGCAGTGCGTCTGCAATCTGGCAGTATCCGTATCTATCTTGCCTGGACATTAGCCGCTTTACTGTTGTTACTATGGTTGGAGGTATGACGATGTCTGCCTGGGTATTCACATTGATTCAGGCCTTGTTGTACCTGGCGCTGGCACCCTTGTTGGCCGGTTGGATACAAAAAGTCAAGGCGCGTTTGCAAAATCGTCGAGGGGCGTCGATCTGGCAGCCCTACCGAAATCTTTACAAACTGTTTGCCAAAGAAGCGCGCATGGCGCACACCGCATCGCCGGTGTTTCGTGCCGCTCCCTATATCGTGTTTGCTGCCATCTGGCTGGCGGCGTCAGCGATTCCTCTGCTCACCACGGATTTGCCAACCGCAGCCATGGCCGATGTCATTGTGATCGCCGGCCTGCTGGGCTTGTCTCGTTTTTTTCTGGCCTTGGCAGGCATGGATGTTGGCACAGCGTTCGGAGGTATGGGGGCTTCGCGTGAGGTGTTTATATCGGCGTTGGCCGAGCCTGCCATGCTGATGGCGGTGTTTACCCTGGCAATGACAGCACACACGACAAATCTGGCCACTGCGGTGGGAGATCTGCTAGTTAGCGCACCATTCCTGCGCCCCTCTTTTTTGTTTGCGCTGATTGCGGTGGTTTTGGTAGTGATTGCCGAAACAGGCCGTATTCCGGTAGATAACCCTTCTACTCACCTCGAACTCACCATGATTCATGAGGCGTTGATTCTGGAGTATTCAGGCCGTCAACTGGCATTGCTGGAATGGGCGGCACAACTTAAGTTGTTGTTATTTGCAACACTGCTGGTCAATGTGTTCCTGCCTTGGGGGACTGCTCAGAGCATCCATCCGAATGCGATCGGTATAGCTTTTGTGTTGTTTGTGGTCAAGATCGCCCTTTTGGGGGTGGCGTTGGCGGTGAGTGAAACGCTTCTTGCGAAAATGCGCATCTTCCGAATTCCGGTTTTCCTAAATATGGCTCTGCTAATGGCTTTCCTGGGTTTGATGAGCCATGTGATTCTTGAGGTGGGTGCATGAACATGTCGCTACTGCAACAATTAATTATCGTTCTCGCTGCGGGGGTGATGTTCAGTTCCTTCGCGATGTTGAGGCAAGAGCGACTGAGTACGGCCATTTATACCTTTGCTTTGCAGGGCTTATTCGTGGCCATGGTCACAGCACTCATTGCTGCCAGTGATGATCTTGATCATCTTTATTTTTCCGCAATTCTTGTCTTTGGCTTAAAGGTGCTTCTGATCCCTTGGATGCTGCACCGTCAGGTACGCCGCCTCGAACTGGATCGCCATCGGGAATCTATATCTCATCCAGTTCTGGTGATCATGGCCGCGTTGGGGTTGGTCGTCTTCAGTTATTGGCTTGTCTTGCCTCTGGTGCAATCTGAAATGCAGTTCACTCGCAATATCGTCGCCGTGAGTCTGGCCGTCGTGCTCATTGGCTTACTGATGATGGTGGTTCGGGCCCAAGCGGTGGTGCAGGTGCTAGGTTTCATGTCTATTGAAAATGGTTTGTTCTTGGCCGCGGTATCTGCCACGTCGGGTTTGCCGCTGGTGGTCGAATTGGGGGTTGCCTTTGATGTGCTGGTGGCCATGGTGTTATTCGGCGTGTTCTTCTTCCAGATCCGCGAGAGCATCGATTCACTTAATGTGGATCGCTTGAACCGGCTCACTGAACGCACGGGGGACGAGCTATGAGCCCGCTGGTATTGGCTGTGTTTACACCGTTGGTTGGTGCTCTGGTTTTGCCCTGGTTCGGCCGTCTTTCCTTGGCCGGTTGGCTGAATGTGCTGATGAGTGCCGCTTCTCTGGTCGCCTCGATTGCTCTGGCATTCGATGTAGCCAAATCGGGCGTGGTCGCTAGTTCTTTATTTCGCGTTGATGCGTTCAATATTTTTCTCATTGTATTGACTGCTTTTGTCGGTTTTACTGCATCCATTTTTTCCCGCCCCTATATGAAGCATATCTGCGATAACGGACGGATCAGTCCACGCGGGATGCGGCTGTACCATTCGATGTATCAGGCATTCATGTTCACCATGTTGCTGGCATTGTCGACTGATAACCTTGGTGTCTTGTGGGTATCCGTGGAGGGCGCAACCCTGGCGACGGTGTTGCTGGTGTCCTTATACCGCACACCCGAGGCAATCGAAGCGGCTTGGAAGTATTTCATTTTGTGCGGAGTTGGCATTGCGCTGGCGTTGTTCGGTACCGTGCTGCTTTATTTTGCAGCACAGAATGTCATCCTAGATCCTTCTATAGGATTGAACTGGAGCGTGTTGCATTCTGTAGCGTCTCAATTGCAACCGAATATCATGATCCTGGCTTTTGTATTCCTGCTGGTAGGCTATGGTACAAAGGTCGGTCTGGTGCCGATGCATCAATGGTTGCCCGATGCGCACTCGGAGGGTCCAACACCCATGTCCGCGTTGCTTTCGGGCTTACTCCTTAATGTGGCCTTGTATGCCATAGTTCGACTGAAGATGTTGGTGGATGGCTCAATGTCAACGACACTTACACCACATCTTGCCGGTCATCTGATGATGGGATTCGGCTTGGTATCCTTTTTGGTGGCGGCATTGTTCCTTCATCGCCAGCGTGACATCAAGCGTATGTTCAGCTATTCATCGATCGAGCACATGGGCTTGATGACCTTCGCCTTCGGCCTTGGTGGGCCACTGGCCACTTTCGGCGCCTTGTTGCACATGTTGGTTCATTCGCTTACCAAATCAGCCATCTTCATAACCGTCGGCCACGCCGCTCACATTGCCGGAACCCAATCCATCGATCACATTCGTGGCCTGATTCGTACCCAGCCTGCCGTGGGGTGGGGCTTGCTGATCGGTGTTGCTGCCATTGCCGGTTTTCCGCCATTCGGTGTATTCACCAGCGAATTTCTATTGCTGACTGCCACGATGCAAAGCCAGCCGATTTTTACTGTGGTTCTGGTGACAGGTTTGGCGATAGCGTTTGCCGGTTTGTTTCGCCATCTTCATCCCATGGTGTACGGGCCTGCGCCCGACGGACAGCAGCCGGTGGAAGCCAACATGTTACCGGTCATCGCGCATCTTGTGATGGTGTTGTGGCTGGGGCTGTCCATTCCTCTTTTTTTGGCGCATTGGCTTGACAGAGCCACACAACTGATTTCGGGAGTGCATCTATTATGAGCCGTTTTGATTGGTTGCCCGGATTCATCGCATCTCTGGCAGAGGAGCGAGTAGCTATCCTGCACAGTGATCCGAACCGGCTGGCACCGGCGCATTGCTTGCTTCTCGATGCTGAAGACTGGGACGAGGGCACACGGGTCGCGTCTGCTTCCGGTTTTCGCTGGGCTGGTCTTTGGGGAGATCAGATCGGTGATCGGCTGAGAATATACACCGTGTTCGTCCACAATGGCGATTATCTGGTACTGATGACCGAGGTGCCATTGCAAGCTCCCGTATTGGCTTCACAGACTCCGTATTTCCCAGCAGCCAACCGACTGGAGCGCCATCTGCATGACCTGCTGGGTGTCGATTTTCAGGATCATCCCGATACGCGCCGGTGGACACGCCATTGCGCTTGGGCGGAGGATGTTTATCCCCTTCGTTCGGATTTTCCCGTTGGTGGAGATTCGTCTAAACGGAGGTCCTCTGATGTTGATTATCCTTTCGGACGGATTTTGGGCAACGGTGTAAACGAAATCCCACTCGGCCCAGTTCATGGTGATATAACCGAGCCCGGCCACTTTCGTTTCCAAGCCGCCGGCGAAGAGGTACTGTCTCTGGAAGCGCGGCTTGGTTATACGCACAAGGGTATTGAAAAGATTGCGGTAGGTCGTGATGCCTCCGGGTTAGCCCGACTGGCGGGACGCGTGTCCGGCGACTCTACCGTAGCGCACACCTGGGCAGCCTGCATGGCTATGGAGCGCGCCGCAGGTGTAGATGTACCCCCAAGAGCTCTGCATCTGCGCGCGCTGTTTGCCGAGTGCGAGCGCATCGCCAATCATTTGGGTGATATCGGCGGCATCTGCAACACAGTGGGTTTTGCGTTCGCACAGCAGCAATTTGGCCGTCTGCGCGAACAAATGCTGCGCACCAACTTGACCGCCTTCGGTCATCGTCTGTTGATGGATGTCATTGTGCCTGGTGGTGTCTGCCGGGATCTCCCAGTGCAGTGGGAAAGCATCATCACACCGCAACTTTCCACACTCTCACGCGAGCTCGAAGATCTGCTAGATATTATCGACGACCATTCCTCTCTGAAGGATCGACTGGATGACACGGGGTCTCTGAAGGCCGAGCTGGCGCAGATGCTGGGTGTGACCGGGTATGTAGGCAAGGCCAGTGGCCAGGATTTCGATGTCCGGCGCGATCATGGCTATGCGCCCTATGATGGACTCGAGATGCAATCACCTTGCCGGACGCAAGGGGATGTCGCGGCCAGGCTGCAGATTAGGGCAGACGAGATACGGGTTTCGCTGAATCTGATAGACAAACTGATCTATTCGCTTCCGATCGGTCCGATCGCGGCGGACTGGCCACAGTCGGTTCATTCAAGCGTGGGGTTGGCTGTGGTTGAAGGTTGGCGCGGTGAAATTATGAGCTTTATTCGTTTTGACGAGGATGGCCGCGTGGCTCGTTTTTTCCCGCGCGATCCGAGCTGGTTCAGTTTACCTGCGTTGGAGCATCTGGTTTTGGGCAATAACTTGCCAGACTTCGCGATCTGCCATAAATCCGTCAACATCAGCTATTCCGGGCAAGATTTGTAAGGCAAGAAACATGAGCAAAATCTTTAGTAAAATTTGGCAGATTGGCACCCTCACTGAAGCCCCACCGGTTGGTGATGAGATCGAAACTCTTGGGAAAGAGGTCAAGCGAGCCATCGAGCAGCGATTGAGTCGCAGTCTGGCGATTCGTCAAGTTGATGCAGGTTCCTGCAATGCTTGCGAGCTGGAAATTCACGCACTCGTCAATCCTTATTATGACATCTCGCGTTTCGGCATTCACTTCGTCGCTTCGCCACGGCATGCCGACCTGTTACTGGTGACCGGCCCGGTGTCGCGGCACATGGAAACTGCGCTGCGCCGAACATGGCGCGCCATGGCCAATCCACGCTTCGTGATTGCCAGCGGCAACTGCGCCTGTAACGGTGGGGAATTCGGCAGCAATTACGCAACCTGTGGTGGCGTCAGCCGGGTCATTCCGGTGGATCTGCATCTGCCCGGTTGCCCGCCCACGCCGAACGATCTGATGCGCGGTATTCTGGCCCTGATGCGCAAGGAACGGCCCCAGTGACTGTATGGCCTACGCCAACCGTGCAGGCTCAACGCCTCAAAGCTGAAGTCGCGATCATGTGCGGTGGTCTTTTAAGCCCATCTTCGTTCCCAAGCCATTTTTTCAAACAATATTTCAACGGGGATCTCATCCCGGTTGCCTCAATTAGACCACGCGCCGGGTAGCCGCGCACATCCTGAAAGCCAAAATGCTGCGTAAGCGTCCAGCCGCCCCATCTATGAAACTTGGGTCGTTTATGCTTTCTGCCTGAAGGGCAACAGTTCATCGATGCGGCTGTTGGGCCAGGTGTGTAGTTTTTCCAAGGTGTCTTTCAACCAGGCAGCCGGTTCAATGTCGTTGAGCTTGGCGGTGGCAAACAGGCTCTGAATGGCTGCTGCCCGTTTGCCTGCCCGTTCACTACCGGCGAACAACCAGATCTTCTTGCCGGGGGCAATAGGACGAATGGCATTTTCTATCCCCGCAAACAAAACAGGGTTGTCGATCGGCAGGCGTGTGGGATAGACATGCCGTTCGACAAAGAATCGGGCGGGAATGATATTGAGCTTTTCGGTGACGTCCTCACCGATCTTGACCAGATGGGCTCCACACTGGCCGCACGGACAGGAATCGGGTTCATGCACATGGGTTTCACGCGGCAGATGATCGGGCAGAGGCTGACGACCGGCCTTAGGGCGGGGTTTGGGCGGGGCATCTGCCGGGGGTGATAACTCGGCCTCAACGGCAGCAATGTCCTCGGCCAGATCGTCTTCGAACAGGTGTAGTTGCTCGGCACTCATGGCCTCGGTTTTGGCCCCTAAGCGGATACGGCGGTAATACGCCAGCCCATGGGTCAATTTCTGGTTCTTGAGTTCCAGTGCCTTGATGGTGGCGTCTCGATGCGCCAGTGACTCATCAAGTTTTGCCAACTCGCCATCACGCCGAGCCAGCTCAGAATCCCGCAGTTCCAGTTGCGCAATCTGCCACGCCACGGAGGGCGTTTCAGGGGATGCGTGACCGGTTTCTGCTTTTGAAATCATAAGGTTGATTATACCAAACCCCGGTCTTTATGGGTTGATTGTTCAAGACAAAATCTTAGAAATTCTCACACTTGCCAGTGGGCCTGTGGCTTGGCGCAGAGCCTCTGCCAGTCCACCCCGGTGGTCAGCCACTGCCAGTGTTCGGCACTCATGATAAACCGATCATCCCCGGGCTTTGGCCATTAAAAATGCCCCCGGTGCAAGCGGCGCTGACAGAGCCACACCCCCGTGCCATCCCAGATCAGGAGTTTGAGTCGGGAGCGGGCCCGGTTGGTAAACCCATAAGCGGTACCATCACATGGGGGTCGGTGCAGCTGGGATTGCACCTGTTGTGAGAGGCGATCAGTCCCCCAACGCATATCCACCGGTTCTACGATCAGGAACACCTGTTCTGGGCTGATCATTTGAGCCACCGCCCGAGCAGGCGGGCACAGCTATCCACACGGGATGCCGGGCGGTGGATCGTGACACGAGCCGAGCGCGTGGTAATCTCAAGACTCAAAGCATCGTTGGTTGGCACAGTGACCGGTGCGGCAAGCTCGATCGGCACCAGAGGCGGGGCTGATCGGGGCATCGAGCCTGCCTGTTGACGAATCCCGCGACGCAACAGGTTGGCGTTCACCCCGTGCGCCAGTGCCACGCCGGCAACCGATGCACCGGGTTGCTGACACAGGGTAATCAGTTGAGCCTTGAATTCAGCGGGATGGTAGCGCCGTTGGCGAGCAGAGGGTGTCAGGTTCATAAAAGTGTCCACTAAAAAATAGGTGGACACTTTGTACCCTACTCTATACCCGTCAGAACAGGTGGGGTGGCCGGACGCTTTCGAGGTAACACCGGGTGTTGCCAGTCCGTTCGACAACCTCTAAGTCTTACGCGACTGTTCCGACTGGAGGAACACTGTCCTCCAGTCGCCGGGGGCAAGTTCACTGACTGCTCTTGTGCATTAATCAGACGTGAAGTGGGGGCGTCATGACGGACCGCTCAGGCCGAGAAGCGGACCGATGGGTTTCTTGGGGGAACATCACCTCATATTAAGCAAGGCATAGGTAGTTCTTATGTCCGACCTATGTATCGCCCGTATTGGTCTTGAATGACGATAAACTTGGTGATGCCAATGTATGCGGCTAATGATAAGGCCGATGTAGCGACTGGCATGGCCCTGGGCAGGGCTTTGATAGTCCTTACCTGTTCACTATGTAGAGACTGTGTTCATGGCAATCATCCGATCGATCGAGCATCGTTCTGGGTGCTCAGGATTTTTTCAGATGAAATACACGCCAACCCACCAAGGGGATTATTCTGATCTGGGGTGTTTGTCGTCGAAGAAAATCAGAAGAATCAAGACGGTCATGTAACCGCACCTTCCTACCAAACACCAAAGTGTGGGCATGGGTGTGGGCATAATCATCTAGTTTGTTTGCAATTCGCTTTAGAATCAAGCAAATAGATGTGTAAAATGGCGGAGAAAGAG
>NCKC01000143.1 GCA_002282715.1 Halothiobacillus sp. 15-55-196
TTCTGGTATTCGACCGGAAAATCAACCCCTGAATTGGGTGATTTTGTGGCGGCTTGCCCTCCTATCTCTGCTTCGAAATTGGCGCTTGAGCGCGATTACATGCCTGCTGGCCGCTGCCCGAGCGGCACGGTGCCGTTATTAAAACAGGTGTATGCCACGCCCTTTGATCTTGTGCGAATCGAGGGCGGCACCTTGTACATCCAACATGGTGATGCCGCCTTCAGCCACTCAATCAATGTAATGAAAACGGATCCCGAAGGCCGACCGCTGACCCAAGCCCCTGGTGGTGTGTTGAGCGCATCGCAGTATTGGCTCGGCAGCCCGTGCCCGATTGGTTTTGATAGCCGTTATTTCGGCGCGGTTCAGCGCCAAAACATCATCGCGGTCATTCGGCCGTTATTCACTTGGTAGGGGAAAAAATCATGCGCGTGTATTTGTGTGAAAAGCCGTCACAGGCTCGGGATATTGCCGCCGTTTTGGGCCGCCCGATGCCTACGATGAATCACTCAAGCGCTGGGCGCTGGCTTCATTGCCGATCGCGCCTACTCGGTGGAAAGTCGAGGTGAAATCGAGCGCCAAGGACCAATTCAAGGCCATTGCTGCATTGCTTAAAAAGGCATCTGAAGTGGTGATTGCCACTGATGCGGATCGTGAAGGAGAAATGATTGCCCGTGAATTAATGGCGTTTGTGGGCTTCAAGGGCAAAGTTCAGCGATTGTGGTTATCTGCCCTCGATGCTGCTTCGGTCAAAAAAGCCTTGGCCACATTGAAGCCAGGCGCCGAAACAGCCGGTTTGTATCAATCGGCCCTCGGCCGTTCGCGGGCGGATTGGCTGGTGGGGATGAACCTCACGCGGGCATTTACCTTGGCGGGTCGCAGCCAAGGCGGGGAGGGCGTGCGTAGCGTGGGGCGAGTACAAACTCCAACCTTGAGCCTCGTTGTCTCGCGGGATCGTCAAATTGAGCATTTCAAGCCCGTGCCGTACTTCGAGTTGTTGGGACTCTTTGAAGCTGGGCAGATATTCAGCACCAAATGGAAAGTGCCCGAAGGGGCTGGGGATGAAGCGGGGCGCTGTGTCGATCAATCAATCGTGGATGCCGTCGCCAGCAAAATTACCGGCAAAACG
>NCKC01000050.1 GCA_002282715.1 Halothiobacillus sp. 15-55-196
GTCATAGAGTAGGCCGCATTGCGCTACAATCTCGCTCAAAGCGTTTATCTGGAAAGACTGAATAATGAACCCGAATTACCTGGACTTTGAACAGCCCATCGCCGAACTGGATGCCAAGATTCGTGAGTTACGACTCATGGATAATGAAGCAGGGCTGAATATCAACGAGGAAATTGCGCGGCTCGAAGCCAAAAGCATGGAATTGACGCGGTCGATTTTCGGCAATCTGACCGCATGGCAAATCAACCAGATCGCTCGCCATCCGCAGCGCCCCTACACCCTCGACTACATCAAACACATGCTGACCGATTTCACCGAACTGCATGGTGATCGCGCATTCGCTGATGATGCGGCGATTGTTGGTGGCATGGCACGTCTCGATGGCATCCCGGTCATGGTGATTGGTCAGCAAAAGGGGCGAGACACCAAAGAAAAAATCCGCCGCAATTTCGGCATGCCACGCCCGGAAGGCTACCGCAAAGCCAAGCGTCTGATGGAGCTGGCCGAAAAATTCAAACTACCTGTTCTGACCTTCATCGATACACCGGGTGCCTATCCGGGGATCGAAGCGGAGGAGCGGGGGCAGAGTGAAGCCATCGCCCGTAATCTGTATGTGATGGCTGATCTCAAAACACCGATCATCGTCACCATTATTGGCGAGGGCGGCTCCGGCGGTGCGCTGGCGATCGGCATCGGTGATCACGTGATGCAGCTCCAATACAGCACCTATTCGGTTATTTCACCCGAAGGCTGCGCTTCCATTCTCTACAAGAGTGCCGACAAAGCACCCGAAGCGGCCGAGGCGCTGGGTATCACCGCGCCACGCCTTCTGGAGCTGGGCTTGATCGACGAGGTCATCAGTGAGCCATGTGGCGGTGCACACCGTGATATCGACCAGATGACCCAAACACTCAAAGCGTCACTCAAACGTACGCTGATCAAGCATTCGAACCAGCCGATCAATAACTTACTGCATCGCCGCTACGATCGCCTGATGAGTTACGGCCAATTCATCGAACGCTGAATACCGTTTTCGACGTGTCGTCGTGAAACGATCAAACATGCCTGATGCTTCGCTACCAAACCTGCTCCCCACACCTTTGAAGGTGGTTCTGGCCAGTTCCGGTGGTGCCGATTCCCTTGGCGCTTTGGTATGGTTGCACAACCAGTATCAACAGGGTGTGATCGATGAGATCGCCGTCGTCAGTATCGACCATCAACTCCATCCCGATTCGGCCGAATGGAGTGCAAGGGCGTGTCAGCAAGCCCGCTTTTTCTCAATTGAATCGCACTGCATTCAAATTGAAGTACCGACTCGAGGAATCCATGGGCAGCATTCACTGGAGTCGCGCGCCCGCTTCGCTCGCTACGAAGCGCTGCGATCATGGTTGCACCGCCGTTACCAGCCCAAGGATGCACCCGTTCTGGTAACTGCGCATCATCTTGAGGATCAGGTCGAAACATTCCTGCTGGCTGCACTACGCAGCAGTGGTGCGGCTGGGTTATCTGCCATGCCCGCCTTGACCCGGTTTGGCTCGGGTTGGCATTGGCGCCCTTTTTTGCAAACACCACGGAGTGAATTACGGCAGCTTGCTGCTTCGCTGCCCCTGATTCCGGTGGATGATCCCAGTAATCAAGACTTGTCCTATGATCGCAATTATCTGCGTGCTGAAATCCTGCCAAGAATTCAGTCGCGCTGGCCACAAGGCTTGCTTGGCTTAGGCGAGGCAGCGCGCCAATCCGGTGATGATCTCGCTTTGCTTGAATCACTTGCGGCCATTGATTGCAATCTCGAGAGACTAGAGCGATTACCACTCAAGGCTTTGATGGCTCTGGCACCTTCCCGTCAAGCCAATATTCTGCGCACCTGGATCAAGCGTCACGGTGCGTTGATGCCACCGAAGGCCCGCTTGAGCGAATTTATAAGGCAACTTAAAACGGCGGAACCCGGTCAACATCCTGAACTTGCCTGGGGTGACTGGTTGATTAGCCGGTATCGCGATGAACTCTGGTGGCGCACACGTCCAGACGCACCTGCTCCTAAACCGATACTATGGATAGATAAGACGCAATCGATCGAGTATCCATCCGGCAAAATCATCCGCTTGGTGCGGACGCAAGCAACCGATCCGCTTGCCATCGGTGAGCGATGGTTGGACACGGATTGGCTGATACGCACACGACGCCCCAAAGATCGTATTCAACCACAGGGCAGCGCCCATTCGCGCAGCCTGAAAAACTGGTTTCAGGAACACGCATGTCCGCCTTGGGTCAGGCCTTCAATCCCGGTTGTCGAAATTGAGTACCGGCTGGCTTGTCTGGTCGGCTGGGCCGTCGATCAGCATTTTTCTCCCGAATCGGGCGAGGCATCCTGGCGAATCGAACAAACCATATGCAGGGAAATATCTTGAATCGTCCACACACAGAAAAAAACCGGTTACAGATGATTCAGTCAAAACTGGATCACTGGCTCTATGTCGCGCTGACGACGCTGCGCCAAGTTTTTGTTTTGCTGATGATCATCTACACGGCCATCTGTGTGATCAGCTTTGCCATCAAACTAAGTGCTCTTTCCTTTGCCGAGGGCCCACTTGCCTTTTCGATCATCAATCAATTGCTGACCGATGGCCTGTATGTCCTGATTGTTCTGGCGATTGTGAAGTCACTTTTTTTGAAGAACTCCTTCGACTACGCCGTCACGCTGCTCGAAACCGGTTTTGTGGTTCTGATCCGTAAATTGATTCTGTTACCCACAGACCCTACGGAATGGAAACTGCTTTTGATTCTGGGTGCCACATCAACATTGTTTTTCGTCCTGATCATCGTGACACATCACTACCGCAAAAAATGGCTTATGCAGGACCAAGATCGGCGCATTACCGAAAAGAATAACCACGCGAACATCGCACAGGGAGAAACCAGACTATGATTGATCGCAGCGAGTTGCTGGATTATTGCGACCAGTTGCTGGACGTGGCAGCCTGGAATGAATACGCGCCAAATGGACTACAAGTAGAGGGAAAACCCAGGATCCAACGTGTCATCACCGGCGTCACCGCGTGTACGGAATTGATCGAAGCCGCGATCGATTGGCAGGCCGATGCCATCATCGTCCACCATGGCTTCTTCTGGAAAAACGAACCTCAGGCATTAACCGGAATGAAGTATCGACGGATTGCCCGTCTGATCAAGCATGATATTAATTTGCTTGCCTATCATCTTCCTCTGGATGCACAGCCGGAATTTGGTAACAATGCAGTGCTCTCGGAACAACTGGGTCTTGAACGCGTTATTTCTTTCGGAGCCATGCGACTGTCACTGGCAGGTGAATTACCGGCGCCAACCCAAGCGCCGGATTTGGGGAATACCCTTGAGCAGATCCTTGGCCGAATGCCGTTGATCGTTGGCCCAGCGGACAAGGTGCTCCAACGGATTGGTCTATGCACGGGCGGGGCGCAGGACGGAATCGTCGAAGCCGCTCAAATGGGACTGGATGCTTTCATCTCCGGTGAGATCAGTGAGCGGACGACACATATTGCACGGGAGGAGGGCATCACTTATTTCGCTGCCGGTCACCACGCAACTGAACGGGAAGGGGTTCGTCGGCTCGGTTTAAAGTTGGCCGGGCATTTCGGACTGGATGTCCGTTTTGTCGATATCCCCAATCCAGTATGAAGGGTAAGGCTTTGAAGGTGCCGGTTGCTGCTCCGTATAAGCCTTTGAAATAAAAGGTGATAAACATATCTGCAAAGCGATTAATGACACTTGTTTGACGGCAACACGCCAAGCGATAAAACTCCTAAGGTTTGCACCTGAAACTCGGGTGAAACAATAGACTCAAACAGCCATGGATTTATGGTCACCGATTAGGTGAAACCTTCCCTAGAAGAGCGGGTAAGCTCTGGATCGTGCGGAACCCCCAAATAATGAAAAAAGTTGGCTTTAAAAATGAAACAAGGTTGGAGCGCGTAATTAATGGCTGATGTTCCTATCAATTCGGGTCGGCGTCGTTTTTTAACGGGGTCTGCCGTCGCCGTTGGCGCAGTCGGTGCCGGCTTCGCGACAGTTCCTTTTCTCTCTTCATTCGAACCCAGCGCGCGTGCCGAAGCCGCGGGTGCGCCGGTCGATGTGAATATTGGCAAGCTGGCCGAAGGACAAATGGTGACCGTCGCGTGGCGCGGACAACCCATCTATGTGGTACACCGTACCGACAAAATGGTTGAAACCTTGCCGTCGCTCGACAGCCAACTGCTTGATCCCGACAGTGCGGTAGCCACCCAGCAACCGAAATTTGCGGATAACTTCTACCGGTCGCGCAAGAAAAACATCTTCGTTGTCGTCGGCATCTGCACCCATCTGGGCTGCGCGCCAACCTATCGCCCCGAAGTAGCACCGAAAGATTTAGGCCCCGACTGGAAAGGAGGCTTTTTCTGTCCGTGCCATGGATCCAAATACGATCTAGCCGGTCGAGTCTACAAGAGCATGCCAGCTCCGCTGAACCTGCTCGTACCAGACTACATTTTTGCGACGGATGATATCGTTCGAATTGGCGTTGCGGAGAAGAAAGCATGATTCAAAAGTTAGGCAAATGGGTCGATGATCGACTGCCCTTATCGCACTTCTGGAATGCGCACCTCGCTAAATATTACGTCCCTAGGAATTTCAATTTCTGGTATTACTTCGGCTCAATCTTGCTGGCAGTCTTCGCCATCCAGATCGTCACCGGCATCTGGCTTGCGATGAATTACAAGCCATCAGCGGCCGAAGCGTTCAACTCCGTTGAGTACATCATGCGCGACGTCAACTGGGGTTGGCTGATTCGTTACATGCATTCCACCGGGGCTTCGTTCTTCTTCATCGCGGTTTATCTGCACATGTTCCGAGGGTTGATGTACGGCTCATACAAGAAACCCCGTGAACTCATCTGGATCTTCGGTGTTTTGATCCTGTTGACCCTGATGGCTGAAGCATTCATGGGCTATCTGCTTCCCTGGGGCCAGATGTCCTTCTGGGGCGCACAGGTGATTATCTCCCTGTTTGGTTCCATTCCGTACATCGGGCCGGATCTCGCCCTCTGGATTCGTGGCGACTACGTTGTCTCCGATGTCACGCTCAATCGCTTCTTTGCCTTGCATGTCATCGCGCTGCCACTCGTGCTGCTGTTTTTGATCGGCGGTCATATCATGGCGTTGCATGAAGTGGGATCGAATAACCCCGATGGCGTTGAAATCAAAACCAATAAGGATGAACACGGTAAACCCATGGACGGCATTCCGTTCCATCCTTATTACACGGTCAAGGACCTGTTCGGACTGGGTGTATTCTTGTTCTTTTTCGCTGCCGTGATTTTCTACTGGCCGGATGGCGGCGGGAAGTTTCTTGAAGCGCCCAACTTCATTCCTGCCGACCCGTTGAAAACCCCGGAACATATCGCGCCGGTTTGGTATTTCGCCCCGCACTACGCGATCCTGCGGGCGATCCCGGACAAATTCCTTGGTGTTGTGGCTATGGGTTCGGCCATCCTGATTCTGTTTTTCCTGCCTTGGCTCGATAGAAACGCGGTCAAATCAATCCGCTACCGCTCGATGGCATTTAAGATTCTTCTGTTTTCGTTCGTTTTCGCGTTTCTGGGGCTGGGGTACCTCGGCACCCAACCAGTGACCTACTGGAACACGCTGTTCTCCCGTATTTTCGCTTTCATCTATTTTGGGTTCTTTGTCGCCTTATTCCTGGTGAGCAAATTTGAAACGACCAAACCTGTACCGGAGCGCGTGAAATGATTCGGGCTATCTTTACCGTCATCGCCAGCATGACGCTGGTCGTCGTGGCCCAGGCCTCGGAGGGGTATGCCATTCCCCTCAAGCACGTATCGGTCGATCTATCCGACAAGGCGGCCCTGTATCGAGGCGCGTTAACATTCCAGGCGCAATGTGCAACCTGCCACACAGCAAAATACATGCGCTATGGCCGAGTTGCCTCTGACCTTCACCTTTCCGATGACCAGGCCAAGGCGCTGTTACCGCCCAAGCTGAAGTTGGGCGATGAAATGGTGAGCTTCATGCCCGCAGACTATGCCGCTGCGGTATTCGGCGTCGAGCCACCCGATCTGTCGCTGATCGCTCGCGTTCGAGGTTCAGATTGGCTGTATACCTATCTCACTTCTTTCTACGCTGACCCGACCAAACGCTGGGGTGTCAACAATGCGATTTTCCCGGATGTCAACATGCCCGATGTTTTCGCAGCACAGCAGGGTGTGCTGGAGCCTGTCTATACCGATGTAAAAATGCCCGATGGCTCGACAGAAAAGCGTCTGTCCGGACTCAAGCCACCAGTCATTCCCGGAAGTATGCCGCATGAAGAATTTAACAGCATGGTCAAGGATCTTGTTGCTTACATGGTGTACATGTCTGAACCGGCCAAGATGCAGCGAATGGCATATGGCCCGTATGTATTGGGATTTATTCTAATCTTCACGATACTCATGTTCTTCCTTAAAAAGGAATACTGGCGTGACATCAAAAAGCCTCAATCATAAAGAACCTCTGAATAATTCAGAGGTTCCGCGCGGCACAAGGTCGTGCCGCCATTTTCAATCACATATGTGATTGAAAATGAAGCAAAGCAAAAGTCGCATCTTGTGCTTTGCGTGCTCTTGAGAATTCCAGGATGGAATTATTCAGAGCTTTCATAATGAAACTGCACGAATGCAGCGTTCCTTCGTGTGCAGGGTATGATTCTTCAAATCCCCTGTTTGTAAAAGGGAAACGAGGGGGTATTCAGGGCCTCCATTTAAAGATCATTTAATAACTCTGCTTTCAACCTTATTCCATGTAAGGTGTAATATGCAGATGGTCTTTTTATTTGAAAACGGAACATTTCATGTCTTCAGAACGCCCTGACATCAATGCTCACTCTGAAGGGCTGCCCGCACTGGAGCGCACATTGTTCGATGCCATCCCAGATGCGGTATATCTCATTGATCCCGTTACCTCGAATATTCTGGATTGCAACCGGCATGCCTACGAGGACCTCTATCTAACTCGGGAACAAGTGCTGAATCACTCCGTTTTGTCTCTACAGACGGATGTGCGCGGTTTACCGGCATGGGCTGAAATCGCCGATGTCATAAGACAAAACCGTGTCTATCGTTTTCATGGCCACCATAGACGACCAGACGGCTCTTCGCTTCCGGTAGAGGTCAATACACAAGCAGTTGTCTATCAGGGGCGGGAATGGTTTGTATCGGTGGCCAGAGATATCACCAAACGGCAGTGCAGCAGTCAGAGCGAGCAGGATTGGTCTGTGCTGTACGACTTGGCCGATGGCGTGTGGGATTGGCGTGTAGCGGACGGTTCCCTTTATTTCAGCCCCAATCTCAAACGCTTTCTCGGTTATGGCCCGGACGAGATGGAACCCGTGCTTTCCACCTGGAAGGACAACGTACATCCCGATGATCTTCCCATCGTTCTTGGTGCACTCGATGAGCATCTGCCGGGCCGTCGGAGCCAGTTTTTCGCCACCTACCGATTGCGCAACAGAAATGGTTTCTACTTGTGGGTGGAAGATCACGGGGTCGTCACCGACTATCTCCCCAATGGCGAACCAGCGCGCGTCGTCGGTTTTATCAACGATGTAACTGATTACAAGACGCTCGAAGTTGCATTGCAAAAGGAAGCGACAAGAGATTCGTTGACCGGACTCTTCAATCGTCGCCGTGGTATGGAGCTCTTGCTCGAGACATTCAACGAAACGGTAAAGCCGCAATCCAATACCAGAGTCGAATTGTCCTTGCTGGTGATTGATTTGGACTTTTTCAAACGAATCAATGACCTGTATGGGCACCTCGAAGGTGATGAGGTGCTTCGCATCGCAGGTTCGCTCATTCTCAAATCCCTCCCCGAGAATGCTGTGGCCTTTCGATGGGGTGGAGAAGAGTTCCTTGTTGCCTTGCCGGGAACCTCTCTGGCTGAAGCCAGAGAAAGGGCCGAGAAAATTCGGCAAGCATTTGTGAACCCGGAATGGCCGCCTGGTATTGAAGGCGAGTGTGTCACCGTGAGTATTGGCATCGCGCAGTACCCACAAGAGGCAACCCAGTTGATCGAGTTGATCGCCGCAGCGGATAAAGCCGTCTACCGGGCGAAGCGCCTGGGCAGAAATCGCGTCGAATCCAACTCATATGAGCTCTTGCAATAACGGCGATACAAAAAACACTATCCGAAAAGATAGTGTTCAAATATTCTGATAATGTGGCGTCCCCACGGGGATTCGAACCCCGGTTACCGCCGTGAAAGGGCGATGTCCTAGGCCTCTAGACGATGGGGACAAAAACAGGAAGATAGCCTTCCGTTTCGTGAGGCTTGAAACGAAAAACAGAAATTGGCGTCCCCACGGGGATTCGAACCCCGGTTACCGCCGTGAAAGGGCGATGTCCTAGGCCTCTAGACGATGGGGACATGGTGCGCCCGGAAGGATTCGAACCTCCGACCCTCTGGTTCGTAGCCAGATACTCTATCCAACTGAGCTACGGGCGCTTGGCTCCCTGAGCAGGACTCGAACCTGCGACCCAATGATTAACAGTCATTTGCTCTACCAACTGAGCTATCAGGGAAAACGTCTTGCAACGTGGAGCGGCATATTAAAGATGAAGGGGGGTGTCGTCAAGACTAAAATCATCTTTTTTACCCCCAAGCCCTGGGAACCTCTGATTGAATCCTTCGTGGCCGAGACGGGCTTTTGAGGGATGAGTCGCAAGGCGCGGTGCGAAACGGGCTTGCGCCAGCTTCGCGTTAATGGTTATTCCATTCGTGAGCGGCGCAACACAGCGGGCTTACGTCCGCTACGCGTAAAATCGCCCTCAAAAGCCCGTCCCATGCGGGTTGCCGCCCCTTATCCATTTAACATGGGCCGCAACACTTCGTTATCGGCCTTGGCATCGTAGGGTAAACTACGACCTTCGGCTTCTGTCGCGGCTTACATCAATTCAAGCTCAGACTCAACTAGTTTGGCACCAGCCCGTGCGCATTCTTCGTCAGTTTTGCCAGAAGGGGCGCCGGATACCCCGATGGCCCCGTAAACCTGGCCACCGGCCTCGATCGGGACACCACCCGCGCCGAAGAACAGACCGGGCACACGCCCAAGGGCACCATCGCCACGATCACCCAGGGCCGAAGTGGCAGAAGTGAAGGAAACTGCTGTATACGCTTTCATACGAGAGATCGTCAGAGTGAGATCGGGTGCTAACACATCCCGCAAGACAACCTGTGGGTTGCCGCTGCGATCCATGACCGTCACACCGATCTGTATACCCTTGGCACGACATTCGTGAATAGCGCCCTCGGCAGCTTTCAAAGCCATCTCCATCGACAAACGCTTGATGTTGATCGCTGCCGGCTCATCAGCGGCCATACTGGTCGATGCGAACAGACCCAGTGACAGGCTTAAACTAATAGCAGACAGTTGCTTATTTAATGATGGTTTCATGGGAACTCCTCAACGGTTATGGGCTTGTTATCGATTCACTTTTTCTAATTCAGCTCGTCCATTTGCTATCCGGGCGAGAATGATTTTCACCACCTTCATGCACGAATGCCATATTTTCCTCCTAACATCACAGACCACTGTATTGTCGGCTGCTGAATAAAGCAAAAATGATCTTGATTTTCAAATTATCTTCGTATTTAGTGCCCATGCATTTGAAAGCACTCGTAAATGCATTTCGTATCACCAGCAAATTACTGGTGTGGGCCAGGGATAATTAGTCGTGTTCGAACGAACGGGAAAAGTACTAAACTGTCCTCACCAGATGAAACCGCTTTGCTGCGCGATTATTTTGGATTACAGGTCAGACGTTTTGTATGAAAATTGGCGAAATTTTCGTTCCAGGTTGCTGTTAGAATGACGAGATTAAGTCAGTCAAGCTAATACGAGGTGAGAAAGGATGGCACTGGGCGGAGGCATGATTCATCACAACATTCCTGACAAGGATACGTTGTACCGTTCTTATATGCCGTTCATAAAGAATGGCGGCCTGTTTATCCCCGGCTACACTCAGCATGAGTTGGGCAAGGAGCTTTTTTTGACACTGACGATGATGGGGAATCCCGAACGGATCGCATTGGCCGTCAAGGTCGTATGGCTGACCCCCGAAGGCGCCCAAGGCGCCAAAACAGCCGGAATCGGTGTGCAGTTCAGCCCGATGGACAAAGGGCAAACACGGGCGAAAATCGAAACCTACCTTGCCGGCGCACTGGACAAGGACACACCGACGGCCACGATATAACCCTACTTCGGCCGGTGCAGTGCCTTAATGTGCTCGACGGAACATGTCGATGGATGGGACATGCACGGAGCCAGGAACCTGTATTGAGCCTCAATCGACGATACAAAACCTTATGACCCAAAATCGTTACGCACATTTGCTCATTCTGGGCCTGGCCGTTTTCATCGGATTCTATGGCTATATCTGGTCGATGCCGTTATTCGATCTGGATGAGGGCGCATTCACCACGGCCACGCGTGAAATGTTTTTGCGGCATGACTTCATCACGCCTTACCTCAATTCGGTGCCCCGATTCGATAAACCCATTCTGATCTACTGGCTTCAAGCCATCCCCACGTATTTATTCGGTTTTAACGAATTTGCCTTCCGCCTTCCTTCTGCGTTGGCTTCTACGGCTTGGGTATATTTGATTTACCGCTTCATGACCGAAGTGACGGATTCACAAAAGGCTTTTTACGCCGCGCTTATCGCGTCAACGAGCCTGATGACGACGGTGGTGGGCAAGGCGGCTATTGCGGATGCAGTTTTGATCCTGTTCGTCACATGGGCCATGTTTGCGATTTTTCGTCATTGGCAAACCGAACGCGCAGCCTATATCCGCTGGGCCTACCTCGCCATGGCGCTGGGTTTTTTGACCAAGGGGCCTGTCGCGGTGGTTATTCCGGGCGCGGTAAGCCTTTTGTTCTACTTCTCTACCGGTAAATGGTCGTCCTGGTGGCGCGCGGTGCTGGATTGGCGCGGTCTTGTCATCTTCCTGCTGGTTGCCTTGCCTTGGTATGTGCTTGAATACATAAGGGAAGGGCAGGCGTTCATCGATGGTTTTTTCCTCAAGAACAACGTGGGCAGATTCAATGCGCCCATGGAAGGGCATTCCGGCGGCTTCTGGTACTACCCGATCGTTACGTTCATTGCGCTGCTTCCGTTCACCAGCCTGGTTGTGGTGGCCATCCGGCGTGGGGCGGGCGATTTGCGTTCATTTTGGGGTAGGCCTGAAAACGACCAAAAAGCACTGATCCGATTCGGCTGGATTTGGTTTCTGTTTGTCCTGATTCTATTTTCCTTTTCTGGAACCAAACTGCCTCACTACCTGAATTACGGACTGATCGGTTTGATCATGATCATGGCTGTGTATTACCCCACAATTCAAAACCGCTTTGCACATGCCTTGCCTGCCTGGTTATTTTTTACTGTTTTGCTGGCACTGCCTTCGCTTCTTGACGTGTTTTTCACCAAAATCAATCCCCCTTATGTTCAGGACATGCTGGCGGATCGGGCTCAATATTTCGGCTGGTCCTGGTATCTCCCCTTGGTTTTGTTTCTGCTTCTCTCCATTGTCATGGTGTTCCAGAAACGCCGTTCGGCAGCGGCTATCATGATTCCGCTCGCTTTGTCCTTTTCGTGGATCGCCAATGCACAACTTTTACCGATTGTGGCTTCACTACAGCAAGGCCCGATTCGCGCGGCTGGTTTAATCGCACGTGACCTTCCGGGTGACGCTGTTATGTATAAGATGAATACCCCGAGTTTTGGTGTATACGCGGGCAAGATTCTTAAACGCCATCGGCCTGAGGCGGGCAATTTGGTATTGACGCGGGTTGTCGATTTGGATGAATTGCCAGATGCGAAGGTGCTTTTTGAACAGGGCGGTGTGGCCTTGGTTCGAATACGCTAAGATTGTAAAGTCAGAATGAAGTATCAGGAGTGTCAGTATGTCGGATATTCTTAAAAACCGTCGTCAGTTCATTACGGCGATGGCAGGCGCCAGTTCATTGGCCCTCGGCGTGAAAAGCGCACAGGCGGCTGATGAATTAAGATTCCCCGGAGACAAGCCCCAGCACCATCTTGTCTTTCAGTTGAATCAGGGCGATACCGAGTACCAGACCCATATCCTCAACTCCATGAGCGCGCTACTCACCGAGTTCGGTGGCAATATCCAATTGGCCGTAGTTGCTTTTTCCAAAGGCATCCACATTCTGGCCAAAGACCCGAAACGCCCGGTGGACAAGCTGATCTACGAGCGGGTTCAGGGCTTCGCAGAAAACTATGGCGTGCAATTTGTAGCCTGTGGCAACACCATGCACACCGTCGGCTACAAGGATAACGATATGCGCTCCTTCGCCAAGATTCGCCAGGTCGGTGCCGCTGCACTGATGGAGTATCAGGAGCAAGGCTGGGCGTATATTGCATGGTAAATGGCCCTCATATTTTCTTTAAGACCCAAGCTCCTTCATGAATGAACTTGTGATCCGGCAACCGGACGATTGGCATGTCCATCTGCGCGATGGTGCGATGCTTAGAGCAGTCGCACCATTTACGGCAAAACAATGCCATCGGGCGATCATTATGCCCAATCTGGTGCCGCCCGTGACAACCGTGGCCGAGGCTCTGGCCTATCGAGATCGCATCCTGGCTGCCATTGCGGAAGGAATATTTTTCGAGCCGTTGATGACGCTGTATCTCACCGAGCAGACAACCGTTGAGGAACTGGCCGCCGCCGCTGCCTGCCCTTATATTCATGCCGTCAAATTGTATCCGGCAGGGGCGACAACCAACTCGGATCGTGGCGTGCGTGATCCATTGAGCATCGATCACCTGTTGGGTGAATTAGCTCGTTCCGGTTTGCCCTTGCTGGTTCATGGTGAAGTGGTTGATCCGAACATTGATATTTTCGATCGTGAAGCGGTGTTCATAGACCGTGTACTTACCCCCATTCTGAATCGATTCCCTGATTTGCGACTGGTAATGGAGCACATCACGACAACCCAGGCGGTCGAGTTCGTCATGAGCCAGTCGGAGCGGGTCGCGGCCACCATCACGGCACATCATTTGCTGTACAACCGCAATGCCATGCTTGTCGGCGGCATCCGGCCACACTATTACTGCTTGCCCATCCTCAAGCGCGAAACGCATCGGCAATCCCTGCTGAATGCCGCAACGTCCGGTAATCCAAAATTCTTCATGGGCACCGATACGGCACCACACACGCAATCTAGCAAGGAATCTGCCTGTGGTTGTGCTGGTGCATTTACCGGTTACGCTGCTTTGGAGCTGTATGCCGAAGCATTTGATGAAGTAGGCAAATTGGATCAACTGGAGGCCTTTACCAGCCTGAATGGCCCGCTTTTTTACCGGCTGCCCATCAATGAAAAACGTGTACGGCTGATGCGAACCACCACACAAGTACCCGACAGCTTTCCTATAGATGACAATCAGCGCCTTGTGCCCTTACGCGCGGGTGAGTCAATCGCCTGGCGGTTCGAGCTGCTTGAATGACTATCAGCTCCGGGCCACTGGATCAGTTGTCGTATCGCGGCGTTCCGCCCATTCTGAAAGGGCAGTTGAAACAGTCTCCAGCAGACTTCCGCGTTGATGAAATTCTCGGATTTGAACCGGATGGAGAAGGCTCTCACGGTCTGTTTCTGATCGAGAAAACGGGAATAACCACCGGGCAGATGCTGGGGGTGCTGTCCAAATTGACCGGTGTGGCAGAAAGAGACATCGGTTTTTGCGGCATGAAGGACAAACTCGCGGTTACCACTCAGTGGGTAAGTCTGCCCATGGCGCCATCCCATTCACCAGAAAATCCGCCGGACTGGATCGATGCGTTACCAGATCACGTGGTAGTACTTCGCTGGAACCTGCATCGCAAGAAGTTGCGCCGTGGTAATCATAGAGGCAACCGTTTTTCGATAACGATTCGCAATGTGATCGGTGGTGACCCGGATTTTGTGCAACGGCTGGACAGGTTAGAAGAGCAAGGTTTCCCCAACTACTTTGCCGAGCAGCGATTCGGCCACGCTGGCGGCAACTATGCGTTGCTCGTAAAGCTGGGACGATTATCTAAGACCCGTTCAATCAGTCGCGTCGATCGAAACTGGGGCATTTCGACACTCAGAGCTGAAATCTTCAACCGGGTCTTGTCCGATCGTCTGTCCCGGAATACGGAAGCCACTGCCAAACCTGGCGATCTGGCTCGCCTTGCGGGCACCAATAGTTGGTTTTTGGTTGTTGATGAAGAATTGAGCAACACGCAGCAACGAATTGATACTAAAGATATTTGGCTCACCGGGCCACTTTGGGGCGAGGGGCCGAGTCCTGCCGGGGAGTGTATTCAGGCCGAGGAAAACCGAATCGCGGAGGAGGTTTTATCGCGTTATGGCGCTGAAAACTGGTCAAGCCATTTGCATGACTGGCGTGTTGATCATGATCGACGCGCTTTGATGGCACCGGTAACCGGTTTGCAGTGTGAAGAAAAGACAGAGGAGGGCGGCCGCATCCTCAATCTGTCGTTTGCATTGGAATCAGGAAGCTATGCGACCGCTTTGCTTCGGGAGATTATCGAACTGACTCAGTCCTGATTGCCTTCTTGAGCTTTAACGGCCGCTTCAACCAGAGGTTGCAACTCTCCACGCTCGAACATTTCCAAGGTAATGTCGCAACCACCAATGAGTTCGCCATTCACATAAACTTGCGGAAATGTAGGCCAATCGCGGTAACGGGGAAGGTTTTCAAAGATCTCCGGGTCGGCCAATACATTGACATAGCCAAATGGCACCTGACAGGACTTCAACGCTTCAGCCGCGCGGCTGGAGAAACCGCAGCTTGGAAACTGCGGCGTGCCTTTCATAAAAATAATTACGGGATTTTGTTTAACAAACTGGTCAATACGCTCAAGAACGTCCATAGATACCTCGGTGTGAAAATTTCTAAACATTGTAGACCCATGATAGGGGCATTGCGAATTCAGTCGGACTTATCAGGAGACGCGCCAAGCGCCTCTTCGCTACAAACAACCCGATTTCTACCATTGGCTTTGGCCACGTACAAATGCTGATCAGCCGCTTCAATCAAAGATGTCAGGTCAAGAAAGCGTGGAAAACTCGCAATACCGGCACTAAACGTGCAGAACAGGTTGCTGCCGTTCTCTGTAAGCGTGCCTGACTGACCGAATTGTACTCTGAGCCGATTGATCAAATGCGCGGCTGTTTGCTCGTCTGTGTTAGGCAGGGTGACCATAAATTCTTCGCCACCATAGCGCCCGACGCCATCGTACCGACGCAGTCGCGTATTCAACAGATTCGATAACTTTCTGATGACGATGTCGCCCGCTTGGTGGCCATAGGTATCGTTCACGTTCTTGAAATGATCGATATCAATCAGAACGACAGACAACTGCTGATTCTGGCGGTTAGCGCGATCGATTTCAGCCTCGACCAAATCCTTGATGGCGTTGTGGTTCAGCAAACCGGTCAAAGAATCGCTGCGCTTTTCAGCCATTGACTGGCGATAGCGCAAAGCCCGATAACGCACCATCTTAAGCAGATCGTCGATCGCTATCGTTTTATTGAGGAAATCGTCACCGCCTTGAATCTTGGCGTTCATGCGTCGGCGATCATTTTCCTCGGTCGACATGAATAAAATAGGCACATCACGCAAACGAGGGTGCTCTCGAAAAATCTTTGCCAAATCGATTCCATCGATATCGGGCATATAAAGATCAAGCAGGATGATATCCGGCTGCATCTCGACCGCACTGCGATAGGCATGTTCAGGCTTCGATTCAAAACGGAAATTGATGTTTTGCTTCTGGAAGTGCTTCCCCCAATAGACACCGGCAGTCACCATGTCATCAACCATAAGCACTTTCAGTGGCTTATCATCTTCATCCAAAATGCGAGATGATTGCAGTAACGTATTGAGACGACTCACATCCAGCGGTTCTGTAAGGAAATGCGAGACACCAGCCTTGGCGGCTGCGGCACGGATCTGAAAAGAGTCCTTACTGGAAATCAGGAGCGATGTCTTATGCCGAAGTTCATTTTCGATCAACTCAAAGGGGATATCTAGGCTGGCTACAGACTCATCACCCTGAACCAGGAGCATGATCAATTCAGCCTCAGCTGCAAGCACTTTAATCTTGGCATGATCTACCGCCAGAGCATTGATTGTCCGAGGTGCAAACCCAGCTCGAGACAAGGCGTCCCTCAATACATCGGAAGGTTCCTGGGTGCCGATAATCAAAGCAACGGGCAGGGCATCTCTTTGAGAGATAAGGAGCATGTTCTTGATAATCCGATCAATGTGCCGAATCAGACGAATCAGACGACTGAAATCCTCAGCGGGCGCAATCAATTCCTGCTGGATGGCGTGCAAAAGGCGATCCAATGCATTTGCCAACTGCGGCTGACGAATTCGACGTGCATCCATGAGCATGTGCTCGGCCTGCACCAGTAAATCCACAAGACGAGTTTTGCGATGAGCAGTGGACTGGGAGAGAACAGATTCCATTGAAGCTACCGCGAGCTCCCAATTCACTGGTTGTGCGTCCGATCCGTCTGATGATGTTCTATGATCGAATAAATGTGTGTCCATCGTCGTCACCAATCCTTGATATAAGTTCAGCGCTAATTAATCGCAATCCCGCCATTTGACATGGTCGTTGCAATGATAATTACCATCTGGCGGGCTATCTGGCGGGTGATGAGAAGTTTACTTCGAAACGACGCAACGGAGTACACCGATCATAAGAACCTTACAAGAGGACCACTAAACTCACTGACCTTATTTAACATAATATCTATTATGCGAAGTATGATTTGCGGCCAATAAAGGGCAAGCCGATGATACTTCCACACTTTTCACCGATTCGCCCGAGGCCGCTTCGTTCGCTGGCTGCAAAAGTGACACACCTGGCTTCAACGATGCTCGCACGATTTACGCCTTGCGGTTCATCGATGCGGGCCTGTCGCTGTCAGGTGCTGCGCAAGGTCGGGCTTTTAACATGTAGGAAAGCGACAACCGCAACGTTGACCGTGCTATCGAATTCCTGTAATTAATGTATGGTCATTCGAAGTAAACACACTCAGTCTGCACCTGATCTTCAACCGTATTCGGCATTTAAAAATTCGAATGCACTGTGCTTGTAATCTGATCGAGATCACGAACTGCTCCGCGATCAGCCGAAGTGGTCATCAGCGCGTATGCTTTGAGCGCCTGACTGACAATCCGATCGCGGTGCACGGGATGCCAGGCGCGTTCGCCGCGTTCATGCATTTTTATTCGTCGAGCAGCCAACTCAGATTCGTCGAGCGCAACATTGATACTCCGGTTGGGAATATCAATCACGATAATATCGCCTTCTTCTACGAGTGCAATGTCACCGCCTGCGGCGGCTTCTGGAGATGCGTGGCCGATCGACAAACCAGATGTGCCACCGGAAAAACGTCCGTCAGTCAGCAAAGCACACTGTTTTCCAAGACCTTTAGACTTGAGGTAGCTGGTTGGGTACAGCATTTCCTGCATGCCCGGGCCACCTTTGGGGCCTTCATAACGGATAACAACCACATCACCGGCGACGATCTGATCTCCGAGAATCGCTTCAACAGCGGATTCTTGAGATTCGAACACGCGGGCGCGTCCGGTGAATTGCCAAATCGACTCGTCAACGCCCGCCGTTTTGACGATGCAGCCATCACGGGCAATATTTAGGAATGCCCGCAGGTCCCGCTGAGTAAAATGTCTTGACCGAGTCTTTTGCCGACGGACGTTTGATATCCCAGTCGTCCAGCGCCGCAGTCATGCTCGCACTATGTACCGTTGGCAAATTGCTATTGAGCAGGCCAGCCCGATCTAACTCGCCAAGAATACCCATGACGCCGCCGGCACGATGCACATCTTCCATGTGATATTGCGGCGTACTGGGTGCCACTTTGCACAAATTGGGAATTCGACGACTCATCCGGTCGATATCGCTCATGGTGAATTCAACTTTGGCTTCATGTGCAGCCGCCAACAGGTGCAAGACGGTATTCGTTGAACCGCCCATGGCGATATCAAGCGCCATGGCGTTCTCGAATGCGCCGAAACTTGCAATCGAGCGAGGCAAAACAGACGTGTCATCCTGCTCATAATATCGACGGGCAAGTTCGACAATCAGGCGCCCTGCCCGCAGGAACAGTTCTTTTCTGTCCGCATGCGTGGCCAGCATTGAGCCATTGCCAGGAAGCGACAATCCCAAAGCTTCTGTCAAGCAATTCATAGAGTTAGCAGTGAACATACCAGAACAAGAACCGCAGGTTGGGCAGGCGGAACGTTCTATAGCGTCCAAATCCTCATCACTCACTGAATCGTCGGCTGCCTGAACCATGGCATCGACCAGATCCAGTTTGACTATTTCTCCAGCCAAACGGGTTTTACCCGCTTCCATCGGG
>NCKC01000051.1 GCA_002282715.1 Halothiobacillus sp. 15-55-196
CGACCCGCGCACCTTGCCCCGACTGTCTCCCGAAGCCTTGACGGCTCAGCTTTTGCTGTCTGTCGTTGGTCAGGGCGTCTCCCTCGATGCCGCTTTGGGCCGCGTGTTGTCCCAGGCACAACCCGTTCATCGCGGTTTGGTGCAGGCAATGGGATACGAGGTGCTTCGGCATTATGAAGCGCTGGTGTTTTGGCGAGACAGCTTGCTTGAGCGCCCCATCCCTGCCAAATCAGCCATTATCGCGTTGTTGCTCCTGGTCGGGTTGGAACGCATTCGCGGCGCACGCCGAGAGGCATCGCGGTCCGTCAATTCCGCTGTGCAAGCCGCAAGGGAGCTCGGGCACCCTTGGGCGACCGGTTTGCTCAATGCGGTATTGAGACGGGCAGTGCGTCAAATCGAAGAAGGTATTGATCCCTTCGCGCAGGCCCCTTCTGCTGCCGGTGCGCGCCTGCCGCAATGGCTGTTCGACGCGTTGTGCGTCGATTGGGGCGAGGCGCGTGCTTCTGCCCTTGGCTCTGCGTTGGCGACGCATCCGCCCATGACCTTGCGTGTGGCAGGTGATCGGGCGGCGTATGGCGAGCAACTGACCTCGATTGAGATTGAGGCCAATCCCACGGCCTTTTCGACGCGCGGGCTCAATCTGGTTCATCCCATGGATGTCGACCGCCTGCCCGGTTTTGCCGAGGGGCAAGTGTCGGTTCAGGATGAGGCCGCCCAGTGGGTTGTCGACCTGCTTGATCTGGCTCCGGGGCAGCACGTACTTGATGCATGCAGCGCGCCCGGCGGCAAGACGCTCGCTATTTTGCAGCACCAACCCGAAGCCAGTGTGACGGCAGTGGATATCGATACCACGCGCATGGCGCGGGTGCAGGAAAATTTGGAACGTGGTCAAGTGTTCGCCCGCTTGATTGTCGGCGATGCGGGCGTGCCGCAAGACTGGTGGGATGGTCAGCCGTTCGATCGCATCCTTGCTGATGTGCCGTGCTCTGCAACGGGGGTGATCCGGCGTCACCCCGACATCAAGCGTTTACGCCGACCGGAAGACTTGCCTGTTCTGGTCGAGCGCCAAGCGGTGATTCTTGATGCACTCTGGTCGCTACTGAAACCGGGCGGTCGAATGGTCTATGCCACCTGTTCCATCCTGGATCGGGAAAACTCTGCGCAGGTTGCCGCGTTCTTGCGGCGGCATGGCGATGCGCGTGCGCTGCCCCTGTCAGTTGATTGGGGCGAGCCGCGACAGATTGACGGGCAGTTTCTGGGGCAACAGGTTTTCCCTGTTTCAGAAGGGCACGATGGGTTCTTTTATGCTGTGCTGGAAAAAAACTGATCGGGCGGCCGATCGCAACAGCGCTGCTGCATCGGCGTTGTCGGTTTTTCTGCTCCTTGCGCTTGTGTTGCTCTGTGCTCAGGCACATGCGTCCAGCGCCAACATTCAGCGGGCTCATGCGGAGATTCGAGAAGGCGTCGTCTATCTCGATGTCGACCTTAAGCTCGTGCTCGACAAGGAGATGATTGATGCCATGCGCAATGCCATCCCGATCAACCTGTCGATGATTTCCGTCATTGAATCGCCGCGTGACTGGTGGTTACCAAATGAGATCGCTTCGGATCAGCGGCGTTATCGTCTGGAATTCCACGCGCTGTCGAAAACCTGGCTTGTGACCGATACCCTTGAACATGAGGCGCGGAGTTTCAGCACGCTGGATGGTGCGCTGCACTCTCTTGAACGGATCCGGGCGTGGCCGGTGACCACTGCCAAGCATCTTGAAGGGCGCGGCCCCTTGGTCGGGCGCGTGCGAATGGTGCTGGATGTCAACAAATTGCCGTTGCCCTTGCGGTTCCCTGCATTGTTCGATTCCCGCTGGTCACTGAATAGCGCTTGGTTTTCATGGACGGTGCCAACAGTTGGGGCAGCAGATAGAGGAGACGATTTGTGAAATTCGTCGGCAGCTGGGGCCAGATCTACACGCGTTGGATTCGCCGACTGATCCCACCGATCAGCATGATGGTTGTCGTGCTGCTGTTGATTCTGATGTATCTGATTTCAGAATCACTTCAGCGGGCAAACCAACCAGAGCATCTCTATCTTTCCCTGTTGGGACTGTCTGCGCTGGGGATTTTGTTCCTGGCGGCGGTCGTGCTCGGGCATATCATCCGGCTGGTCAGCAATTATCGGCGCGGTGCGCCCGGTGCCCGGCTGACGGCGCGATTGGTGCTCACGTTTGTCGGTTTGACTTCGATCCCCGTACTCATCGTGTTTTATTTCTCCGTGTCGTTCATCCAACGCGGGATCGATTCCTGGTTCGACGTGCAGGTCGAGCAGGCGATGTCGGATGCGCTTTCCTTGTCGCAATTGGCGTTTGATGGACAGATGCGCACGGCCATGAATGAAACCATGCGCGCAGCCACGCAACTTAAAGGCGTATCGGGTGATCTGGTTGCACTGGATTTGAATGCGGTGCGCCGCAATACCGGTGCCCACGAGATGACGATTTTCGGTTCACGGAACCTGATTGTGGCATCCGCTTCCGATGATTTGCAGGCGATCGTGCCTTCCCGTCCGGACGAAACGGCACTGAGCCACGCGCGCGCAGGGAAGGACTTCATCGGGCTGGACCCCGGGGGAGGAGACTCCATGCGCATCCGGGTTGTTGTCCCGCTGACGGCAGGGCTGACCGGTGATGGCAGTAGTGAAGTTCTGCAGGCGCTGTATTCCATTTCGCCTCGAGCAAACCAGCTTTCGAGTAGCGTGCAGGCTGCCTTCAATGAATACCGCTCGTTGATTTTTCTGCACAAATCACTGAAAAAGACCTTTACCTTTGCGCTTACCTTGGCGCTGCTGTTGTCCCTTTTGACTGCGGTATGGCTTGCCTTTATCGCTGCGCGGAGGTTGTTGGCGCCGATCCGTGAACTGGCGGCCGGTACGCGCGCAGTGGCCGAGGGTGACTATAGCCTGCGTTTACCCGTGGATCGTCGTGATGATCTGGGTCAACTGGTGCAGTCGTTCAATACAATGACGGCACGGGTGCGCCGCGCTCATCAGGTGATGCAGCAACTTCAGGAAGTGGCGGACCAGGAGCGCGATTATCTTGAAACAGTGATTCAACATCTTTCATCCGGCGTGTTGACCCTGTCGCCCGATGGCCGCATCACACGAAACAATTCGGTCGTCACGCAACTTTTAAGCATTACCAGTCAGCATATTGATGGGTGCACTCTGACCGAGATCTGTCAGATATATCCCCATCTGGAGCCGATCTGTGCTGCTTTCGGTCATCTTCTGGAGCCCGGTCAATTGCCGGCTGGTGCCACTGTTGAGGCTCAGGTCCGCATTATGGGCGACGCCGGGCGACGCATCCTGTTGAGTCGGGTTGCCGCACTGCCTGCCGATGATGTGACCGGTGGTTTCGTTCTGGTTTTCGAAGATGTGACCACCTTGATTCAGGCACAGCGCGATGCGGCTTGGTCCGAGGTGGCGCGTCGGTTGGCGCATGAAATCAAGAACCCGCTTACGCCCATTCAGTTGTCGGCGGAGCGGTTGCGTCGTCGGTTGTTGGGTAATCTCAGCGATGAGCCTGCCCAGATTCTGGATCGCTCGACCCAAACCATCATCAATCAGGTCGAGGCAATGAAGTTCATGGTGAATGAATTTGCCGAATATGCGCGTTCGCCGCAAATCACCCTAAAAATTCTGGATTTGGATGAGTTGGTCTCGGAGGTTATCGATTTGTACAAAGGCGGCGACATCCCCGTGCTGCATCGATCCGTCGGGCATCCGCTGCCGGTGCGTGCCGATGCAGGACGCATCCGGCAGGTGTTGCACAACCTGATTCGCAATGCGCAGCAGGCAATGACCGAGCAGGGCTGTCCCGGGTCCGATGAGCCCGAGGTGACGCTATCGACCGGCTTGCATCAGGAAGGTGGTCTGGTTCTGGTTGAGTTGACCGTGACCGATAATGGCACGGGATTCCCGGAAGATATGATTGATCGCCTGTTTGAGCCGTACACCACGACACGACCCAAGGGATCGGGACTGGGTTTGGCGATCGTGAAGAAAATCGTGGAGGAGCATAGCGGTATGGTGCTGGCTTCCAATGTGCAGGATGGACCCGTCGAACTGCAAAGTGATATCCCGGCGCGGGGTGTGGCCACTGCGAAAACAGGCGCGCGGATTGTGATTCGGTTACCCTTTGCACTTCCCGACCTACCGATGGATACGAACAGGGAGACGGCATCGCCCAAATCATCGGTCTTGACGGGGTCGAAGGAAGATCGTCCCGAAACGTCTCCCGCTGATTTGACAAGTAGGCATAATGCCCCAAGGGACTTGTTCCGCCGGATGGATGACACCCGTGCGGAATCCGATTTAGATCATTCAGGATAACAATGGCACACCATGAGTATTGGACACATTCTGGTCGTTGACGATGAAGTGGAAATCCGCAATCTGCTGGCGGAGTTGCTGGCGGATGAGGGCTATACGGTCTCCAGTGCGGCCGATGCGAACGAAGCACGTGCCCTGATTGCCGCGCGTCGTCCGGATCTCATTCTTCTGGATATCTGGATGCCGGGCCAAGATGGTATTTCACTGCTGCGGGAGTGGGCGGAACTGGACCAACTGGTGTGGCCGGTGGTCATGATGTCCGGTCACGGCACGGTGGAAACTGCCGTTGAAGCGACGCGTCTGGGCGCATTCGATTTCATCGAAAAACCCATTTCACTCGACAAACTGCTGCTGGTCATCGAGCACGGCCTTGAAAATAACCGTTTGAGCCGCGAAAACGAGCAACTCAAGCGCAGCGTGCCCGATCCGTTTGAGTTGATCGGGGATAGCGAGTACATGTCCACTCTTCGATCACAAGCGCGAAAGGTCGCCGGGCACGATGCCTGGGTGCTCATCTCCGGTGAGCCGGGCACAGGTAAGCAAGCACTGGCGCGCTTTATTCACCAACACTCACCACGCCGGCATTTCCCATTCATCGATACCGGTGGCGTCGCAATGGGCGGCCGTCAGAATGCGGCCATCGAGCTGTTTGGCGCGGAAAGTGACGGCAAGATTAGATACGGACTGCTTGAACAGGCCAATGGCGGCACGTTATTCATTGCCGAAGCCGCGGATATGGACGAACAAACCCAGATGCAACTGATTTCCGCTCTGGAGAATCAGACGTTCTTCCGGGTGGGTGGTGCGGAACCGGTGCGAGTGGATGTGCGTGTGATTGCCGCCACGCGTAAGGATCTGGAAATGGAAGTTCGCCAGGGGCGGTTTCGGGAAGACCTGTTCTATCATCTATCCGTCGTACCCCTGCCCATCGAACCCTTGCGGCATCACGCACAGGATGTCCCCGTTCTGCTGACGCACTACCTTGAGGCGGCCCACCGCATCGAAGGCTTGCCCCGGCGCGAGTTGACCATCGGGGCGCGCAACCTGCTCAAAGCGCATGCCTGGCCGGGCAATGTGCGCGAGTTGAAGAATCTGGTGCAACGCATGCTGATTCTCGGTACGGGCGACGCCATTGATGAGCAGGAAGTGCAGCGTGCATTGGGCGTATTGCCTTCTAATGACGAAGCGAACGATGCGGCCAGCTCGGCCTTGATCTCCTTGAATCTCGATTTACCCTTGCGTGACGCGCGCGATGAGTTCGAGCGACGCTACCTGCTGGCGCAACTCAAGAGTTGCGATGGATCAATGACCGAGTTGGCCCGGCTGACTGGCATGGAGCGAACCAATTTGTATCGCAAGCTCAAGTCATTGGGTATCAGTGCGAATGAACGCAGTTGAACGCATTGAATAAACTGGATCATCTATGAAAATCATCATCCTGGGCGCAGGGCAGGTCGGCTCCTCTCTGGCAACGGTGTTGTCGCATGAAACGCGAAACTCGGTCACCGTCGTCGACACGGATGTCTCGGCATTGTCGCGTCTGCAGGAGCGGCTTGATATCCGAACCGTTCAGGGGTACGGCGCGCAACCAAGCGTTTTGGAAGAAGCGGGCGCGGCGGATGCAGATGTGCTTATTGCCGTGACCAGTGCCGATGACACCAACATGCTGGCGTGCGAAGTCGCATGGGTGCTGTACCGCACGCCGACCAAAATCGCCCGCATCCGCGAGGCGGACTTCCTCGATCACCCGGCCTTGTTCGACAACAACGCGATCCCGGTGGATTACATGATCAGCCCGGAGCGTCTGATCAAGGATTACATCGTTCGGCTCATCGAGTATCCGGATGCGTTGCAAGTGCGTGATTTCGCAGAGGGAAAGCTTCGGCTGATCGGTATGCGCGCGGACGCCGACGGCCCGCTGGTCGGGCAGCCGATTCGCTATCTGGCAGCGCTGTTGCCCGATGTGGAGGCCCGTGTGGCTGCAATTTTCCGGCGGGACACGCCGCTGCATCCCGATGGCGCGACCGTGATCAAAGCGGACGACGAGGTGTTTTTTCTTGCCCGAACCGAAGACATCCGGAAGGTGATGAGTGTCATGCGCCGACTCGATCGACCTTATCGACGCATCATGATCGCCGGCGGGGGCAATATCGGTGGCGGGCTGGCGGCTGCGCTGGAATCGCGTTTTCAGGTCAAGCTCATCAGCAACAACCCGGAAAAGGCGCGCAGACTGAGTGCCGATCTCGACAGCACGATCGTTTTGACCGGATCGGCGACCGACAGTGAGTTGCTGATCGAGGAAAACATCGAAGACATGGATGTGTTCCTCGCGCTGACCAACGACGATGAGGACAACATCCTGGCCGCGATGCTGGCCAAGCGCCTCGGTGCGCGCAAGGTCATGTGCATCGTCAACCGCAGTGAGTATGTTGATCTGATCCACATGGGCACCATCGATATCGCGCTTTCGCCGCACAACATCACCATCGGCAGCCTGATCACCCGTCTGCGTCGCGGCGATGTGGTCAGCGTGCATTCCCTGCGTCGCGGTGCGGCCGAGGCTATTGAAATCATCGCTCGGGGCGATGCCAACACCTCGCAGGTAGTCGGGCGACGTGTCGATGCCTTGAAACTGCCGCCGGGCACGACCATAGGCGCCTTGCTGCGTGAAGGAGATGTATTGATTGCCCATCACGACAGCGTGATCGAGGCGGATGATCACGTCATTCTGTTCCTGACGGACAAACGCCACGTACGGGATATCGAGCAGTTGTTCACCGTACGCTTCGGCTTCTTCTGATTCCGGCCACAGGGTAAAGGGCTTAGCTCATGCAGTTTATTGTCGTGCTCCGTGTGCTCGGATTGTTGCTGATGGTCTTCGGGCTGACGTTCATCCCGCCCTGGTTGGTGGGCTCGATGATGGGCGATACCGATCTGCGCCCCTTCGAGTACAGTTTTCTCATTACGTTCGTGCTCGGGTTGCTGATTTGGATACCGCTGCGCAACCATCGCCGTGAACTCAAGTTGCGGGATGGTCTGCTGATCGTCGTGCTGTTCTGGGTCGTGTTGGGGGTGATCGGCGCGTTCCCGATTTATTTTCAGCCGATGTTGCACATCAACTTCATTCAGGCCGTGTTTGAATCGGTTTCCGGCATCACCACCACGGGCGCGACCGTACTGGTCGGGCTGGACCAGCTTCCGCGCTCGCTGTTGTTCTATCGCCAGCAACTGCAATGGCTGGGCGGTTTGGGCATCATCGTGCTGGTAGTGGCCTTCCTGCCGCTGTTGGGTGTCGGTGGCATGCAGTTGTACAAAGCTGAAATTTCCGGCCCGATGAAGGATAACCGTCTGTCCGGCCGGATTTCTGAAACGGCCAAGCTGCTTTGGCTGGTCTATGCCGGCCTGACATTGCTGTGTGCCTTTTTGTTCAAGCTGGAAGGTATGAGCTGGTTCGATGCCGTCGGTCATGCGTTCTCCACATTGGCGACCGGTGGCTTCTCAACGCACGACGCGAGTTTCGGTTATTTCAACAGCCCGGTAATGGAGATGACCGCAGTCGTGTTCATGCTGCTCGGTGCTACGCCAATGGCGCTGCATTATCTGGCCTTGCGTCAGTTTTCCTTGCGGGTCTATCTGCTGAGCTCCGAATTCAAGTTTTTCATGCTGTTGGTCCTTGTTCTGTTCGTGCTCACGGTGGTGACCCTGCTGTTTGATATGCCGAGAATCGGCTGGCTGCACGATTTTCGTTGGGCGCTTTTCAATTTGGTGTCGTTTATTACGACAACCGGTTTCTCGATTACCGACCATACGACCTGGCCCTATTTTTTGCCCGTATTGCTGATTACCACGGCGCTGATCGGGGGGTGCGCCGGTTCGACATCGGGCGGGCTCAAGAGTGTGCGCTTACTTCTCTTGACGCGGCAGGGGCTGAACGAAATTCGCCGATTGGTGCATCCCCATGCCCAGTTCGTGGTCAAGATGGGCGGGCACGCGATCGAACCGTCGGTGATCAGCGCCGTCTGGGCCTTTTTCTCCGCTTACGTATTCGTGTTTGTGCTGACTTTCTTCGCCATGATGATGACCGGGCTGGATATGGTCTCCGCCTACGGCGCCGCGATTGCGACACTGACGAGCCTTGGGCCTGGCTTGGGTACGGTGGCCTATAATTTTGCCAGTGTGGGCAATGGCACTCTGATTGTCAGCATTGTGGCGATGATTCTGGGGCGTCTGGAAATCTTCACCGTTCTGGTGTTGTTTTTACCCATGTTCTGGCGGCGATGACCAAAAGAACTTCATCGGCCGGGTCGCCTGATTCATCCGCGTCTTCACGCCAAAGTGCGCGTGATGGGGCACTTGTCTGGGCGCAACCGTTCCGCTGGTCGTTTTTGTGCCCGCGTTATTGGCCTGTCTGGTTTTTCGTCGGGTTGCTGTGGTTGCTGGCTTATCTGCCGCACGCTGTCCGGCGGGCGCTTGCGATTGCTCTGGCCGGTCTTTATCAACGGGCCTACCCCAAGCGCCGCCGTATCGTCGAGCGTAACCTTGAAGTATGTTTTCCCGATCATGCATTGCAAGAGCGCCTGGCTTGGCGAGATGCGCACTTTCAATTGCAGGCCTATGCCGTGCTTGATTTGGGCAGGCTTTGGTTTCGCTCGGTGGATTACCTCAAAAGCCAGACGCGTGTGAGCGATCCTGACTTGTTCGCCCGCCTGATTCGCACAGGTGGCGTGGTGCTGACAGGGCATGGCGCCGGATTGGAGTGGATCGGGCATTTTTTTACCATGAATATGACCGGTTCGGCCATGTACAAACCCTTCGGTAAAAATCGACTGTTGAACTGGTTGTTCGAGCGCGGACGGGTGCGCCACGGTGCCCGCGTTTATCCGCGTGAACAAGGCTTGAAGCCGCATTTGCGTCATCTGCGGGCAGGGCAGGGGTTTTTCTACATTGCCGATGAAGATCTGGGCCAGGGGGATTCGGTATTCGCGCCGCTGTTCGGTGTCGAAAAGGCCACCATCCCACTGGCAGGCAGGATCGCTGCATTGGGTAAGGCAGAGATTTATCCCGCACTGGGGCAACTGGATATGGCCAGCGGACGGTATCGGTTGTTGCTTTTGCCACCGGTGAAAGTGCCTGCGGAAGCCAGCACGGATGCGGCAGAGGTGATCAATCAGACATTGGAACGGTTGATCAGGGATGATCCGCCGCAATACATGTGGTCGCTGAAACTCTTCAAGACGGCGACGAGTGATCGAGCCGACCTGTACGCGTCTTAATCGACTGATTCCGAGGTG
>NCKC01000052.1 GCA_002282715.1 Halothiobacillus sp. 15-55-196
CGTCGTGAAGCTCAAACCATTTGAAACAGAAGTGTTCACAACCGCGATGATGTGCGGGTCGACACCGGTCATGGTGTCCGGCCAAACAGATTCGGTGACGATGAAGATAGCGGGGCAGACGATCAAACTAAATCGGAGCGTGTCTGCTGACGGCGCGCGCTATGTTGCTGAAAACGACCCGGCCACGGTGTTCTGGTCGAAGGGCAATACGGCCACCATCACGCTGAAGGGCACCGTTTTACCAAACTGTCTGGCGCGCCCGGACACAGCGCTCAGCCAGCAGTAACGCGGGTGGTGGATCAGGGCAGATCCAATCTGCCGACGTAGGCTTCAACCGCTGCGCGGGCACAGGCTTCGTCCTTGTCGCCGCCGGGCGCGCCACTGACGCCCAGCGCGCCGATCAAGGTGCCCGCCGAATCGATCCGCACGCCGCCATCCAGCACCAGAATGCCATCCACATGATCCATCTCCATGCGGATGTCTTCACGGTTGCGCCGGAACACGCTGGAATCCACACCCGAGAGAATCACCGAACGCGCCTTGTCGGTGGCGATCTGAATCGTAAACCGATTCGCCTGCGTACCCCGCATCACCACTTGCGGATCACCCGCACGATCCACCACGACGGCACTGACGTTGTAGCCACGCCCCTGACAGACCTCGACCGCTTTTTCCGCGATCTTGGCCGCCAGCGGCATACCCAGTCGTTTGACCGTGACGACATCACCCGGATCGGCGAATGCCGCGCCCATCACCGAAGCCACACCGACCATTGCAATCAAGATTTGCCAGCGAAAACGGCGCAGACATTTTTCTTGCTTGTTCAAAGAGACAGACATCACTAATACCCCCTCGACTTATTCGCTCGAAGGTTGATTATGGCGCAATCGAAATCCATTGACCCGGCTGAAGTTCGCCCAGTCGATAGCCGCCCACGGCAATACGGATCAGGCGAAGTGTCGGGAAACCAACCGCTGCCGTCATCCGGCGCACCTGGCGATTTTTGCCTTCGGTAATCGTCAATTCGATCCAGCTGGTCGGGATATTCTTTCGCACACGAATCGGCGGTGTCCTCGGCCAAAGCCAGTCGGGTTCCGGCACGGCACGTGCCACGGCAGGACGGGTTTTGCCGTCTTTGAGGACCACACCGGCCTGCAATTGACCCAATGCCTCCGGCGTGATCTCGCCCTCGATTTGAGCCAGATAGGTTTTGGGCTGCTTGGCATCAGGTTGCGTGAGTCGTGCCTGCAAACGACCATCATCGGTCAGGAGCAACAATCCTTCGCTATCCCGATCCAGCCGACCTGCCGCATAGACATTCGGCTGATTGATGAAATCGGCCAGTGTGGCCGCGGAAGACCCCGGTTCCGGCGTGAACTGCGAGAGGACATCGAATGGCTTGTTGAATGCAATCAACATGTCATCAGGCGGCAACCGATTGCGATTTCTCAAACCGGGGCAGCCGCGCCCAGCGGGCGATCCGGTACTCATCAACACCCGCCGCACGCAGAAGTTGAGGCAGATTCTCGCCGATACCCAACCAGGGGGAAGGGGTAAGGTTCAAGGGCAGATCGCACACAATGCCGGTGAGCTGGCGCGACAAACGCACCAAGGGCTCATTTTCGGCCAGCAGTTTCTGCACGCGCGGCGCTCCACGGAATTTCATGCCGTACACAGCAGCCAGATTGGCATAAATCCCATCGATCGTGCCGTGTTTCTTGAGCAGATTACCGGCAATGCGCGGGCCGATGCCGGGCACGCCGGGGATATTGTCGGCGGTGTCCCCGGTCAGTGCGAGCCAGTCCGCGATTTGCTGCGGTTTAACGCCAAAGTGCCGTTCCACGTCGCCGTACGCCAGTACCTTTTGCCGCATCGGGTTGAACCAGCGATCATCCGGCCCCAGCAACTGGGCCAGATCCTTATCGCCGGTAATGATGGTGACGGCACGGTTGCGTTTGCGCAAACGCTGCACCAGGGTGCCGATTACATCGTCGGCTTCATAGCCCGGATGATCGATGGCACAGAGGCCCGCCGCCTCGGCCAGGGCGCGGCAGCGCGGGAGTTGTGCGGTCAGCTCGGAGGGTGCGGGCGGACGGTGGGCCTTGTATGCGGGGTAGATGGCTTGCCGGAAGCTGCGATTACAGGGCGCATCGAAGGTACAGACGATCACGGGGCCATGCTCGGCATGAGGCGCCACCGGCAGCTGGATGTTTTGGTCGAACACCGATTCGAGCAGTGTCAACAAGGCATCGGCGAACCCTAAAAGCGCGCCTACGGGCTGCCCATCGGCATCAAGACGGGTTTTATCCGCCCCGTGCCATGCTCGCCAAATCTGCGCGTGGGAGTCGATGAGCCAAGCACGGCTCATGGCAGGGAATGAACCCGAAAACGTCGGTTCAGACATAACCTGAGACATATCCTGCTGCGCCAACGAATGTTCGCTCACGCGTTCGATGAGGACGGATAAGGCCGGTAAGCCATTCGCGCCACACCGTCTTTCTCGGCGGCGGCAGCGATTGCGGCGGGCAGCCGCTCAATCAGGCGCGGGTCGAATGGCTTGGGCAGAATGTACTCGGCGCCGAAGATCAATGTATCGACCCCGTAGACCGACAGCACGCTCTCGGGCACGGGTTCACGCGCCAGCGCCGCCAGCGCTTCGACACAGGCGATTTTCATGTTCGGCGTGATGCGCGATGCGCGGCAATCGAGCGTACCACGGAAAATGAACGGGAACGCCAGCACATTGTTGACCTGATTGGGATAATCGCTGCGCCCCGTCGCCATGATCAGATCATCACGCACGCTGTGCGCCAATTCCGGGCGGATTTCCGGGTCGGGATTGGCCAGCGCGAACACCACCGGGCGAGCGGCCATGCTTTTGAGCATCTCGGCACTCAACAGGTTCGGTGCGGACAGTCCGAGGAACACATCGGCACCACGCAGGGCATCTTCAAGTGTCCGGTCATCGGTATCGGCTACCACGGCGGCATGGTGTGCCGGCAGATCGGTCAAACCGGTGTGCAGGACGCCGACTTTATCCACCACGCGCAGCTGCTCGCGATTTAGCCCCATATCCAGCAACAATCGCAAGGTCGCCGTACCGGCGGCACCCGCGCCCACCAATACCAAGCGAATATCTTCGAGTTTTTTGCCCTGAATTTTCAAGGCATTGACCAAGCCGGCGGCGATAATGATGGCCGTGCCATGCTGATCGTCGTGGAATACGGGGATGTCCATCGCCTCGATCAACGCACGTTCGATTTCAAAACAACGCGGGGCGGAAATATCTTCCAGATTGATGCCGCCGAAGCTGGCGCCCAACCGACGCACGGTATCAATGAATTCCACCGGCTCCTGGGTTTCCACTTCAAGGTCAATCGCGTCGATGTTCGCGAATTTCTTGAACAGCAGCGCCTTGCCTTCCATGACCGGCTTGCTCGCCAGCGCACCAAGATTCCCGAGCCCCAGAATGGCCGAGCCATCGGAAATCACAGCCACAAGGTTACCCTTGTTGGTATAGCGATAGGCATCATCCGGGTTTGCGGCAATGGCACGAACGGGTTCAGCCACGCCGGGTGAATAAGCCAGCGCAAGATCGCGGGCGGATTGCGCCGGCTTGGTGATGGCCGTTGCCGTTTTACCCGGCAGGGGAAATTCATGGTAATCGAGGGCGGCTTGGCGTGGATCAAGTTTGGAATCAGACATGTTGCAAGTTTTAAATAAGAAGATGACAAAGAAGCGATGAGCGAAATCAAGGGCGCATTATGACACGGCAGGGGCACAACTCGGTTGCCGAAGCAATGCGATGAAATCATCGGGCATGAGCGGGCGGCTGTAATAGTAGCCCTGAGCAATCGGGCAATTGAATTGCCGAAGAAGCATGATGTCTTCCAGCGTTTCCACGCCCTCGGCTACCGTCGTCAGGCCAAGATCCAGCGCCATGCGTACAATCGCGCCCAATAACGCAGCTTGGCGTGGACTGTTTGCAGCATTATCGACAAAGGCACGGTCGATTTTCAGGGTGGAAATCGGCAGATTCTGGATATAGGCGAACGAGGAATAGCCTGTACCAAAATCATCCAAGGCCACCGAAACATCCATAGCGCGCAACTGGTGCAGCGTATCGATGACCCAATCGAAACCGATCATCAACGCCGACTCGGTAATTTCCAGCTCCAATAGCGATGGTGCCACGGCGTATTGACTCAACAGGCGCTGGATTTCTGCGACGAAACTTTGCCCCTTGGCCTGCATCAACTCAAGTTGCACGCCCGATACATTCACCGCAATGGGCACCGCACGCCCCAGTTCCGCTTGCATCTGGCGCACAAACTGTAAAGCGTGCTCGATCACAATCAAGCCAAGTGCTTCTATTTGGCCTTTTTCTTCGGCAATGGGAATAAAATCAACCGGCGAGATAAAACCCAATTCCGGATGCTGCCAACGAAGCAGCGCCTCACCGCCCACGATTGTCTCGTGGGTTAAATCCACTTTGGGTTGAAATTGCAGAAAAAACTGCGTTGGTTCCTGCGCCATCGCCAGGGCGAGTTCACGCTCCAACAGATTACGCCGCAGAGCGGTGTCCTCCATGATCTGGTTGAACTCCACCACCAGATTGCTTCGTTTGTGTTGGCTGGCAAGCGCGAATCCCGCCCGGCGCACGGTGGCGTCAATAGCCTGCTGGGTTTCCACTTCTTTTGGCCGAACACTGGAATAACCGCCTCGTCCGTGCAGCGTGACGACAACATCAAAATCGTCTACCGGTGCAAATACGGCCTTGGCCAGACGATCAAACACGCTACCTGCGGCCTCACCGGCGAACGGCAAGGCACAAAGAAAGGTTTGCCCACCCCACACACCACAAATGCCAAAGTGATCGTCCATGATCATTTTGAGACGAGTCGAAACGGTTCGCAGGAAAAAATCAACGGATTCAACGCCTTCAATCAGCAATAATTGATCCGAATCGGTCACCTCCACCAGGGCACAACTGAACGCCTCAGATTGCGCCATGATCTGTGAGCGCAGTCGTTCTGTGAGCGCTCGGCGATTGAGCAAACCCGTCACTGAATCGTGCGTGGCTAGAAAGGCGAGATTGTGTTCTTTTTCTTGCAGCTCGCTGGCCTGCTCGGCGAGACGTTGACGAAAATCGGAGAGCTGATTGCGTTTTTGCTGGTGCAGTAAACGGGTGTTCAAGGCTGTGTTAATTCGCTTGAGCGTTTCTTCAAAATCAAATGGCTTGGTAATGAAATCGATCGCACCCGCAGCCAAAGCCGCTTGGCGCGTTTCCCGATCCGTTTGTGCGGTCAGGACAATGCAGGGCAGATAATCATCGGCTTTGAGCGTAGCTTTGAGCGCCGCCATAACCTCATGCCCATTCATGTGCGGCATACGAATATCGAGCAACAACAAATCAAAAGGCTGCTCTTGCCACCGCGCTACCGCATGGCGCGAGTCACTCTCGGTCGTTACCTGGGTGAAGCCTTCCATGTCTAAAAACTCGGCCAACACCGCAAGGTTGGCGTGATTGTCGTCCACAATCAAAATTCGCGCGTCGAGCACTTGGGGCGCTTCCCCTTGGAGATCGGGTGCATTATTTTCGGGCGCCATGCTCAATTTCCTTGTCGTTGATAATCGCTAACCTTGGCCGATTTTGAGGAAGCTCTGTTTTAAACAGAGGAGCCTTCAAAAACCGTGGTCATCGGCAGAGCGACCGGCAATCAATTCATCAAATAGCCGCGTTAATTGCATCACATCAATCGGCTTACTTAAGTAGCGATCAAATAAACCCGATTGCTTCACCGACTGCTGCATCGGCGCGGTGGCATCTGCCGATAGCGCCACAATGAGAATAGACGCGGTATCCACCCATTGCTTGAGCTTTGCGGCCACCTGCTGGCCCGACATACCCGGCAGATTGATGTCCATCAAAATCAGATCGGGTTGTCCGGTCAGCGCCAGCTCCAGGCCCTGCTCGCCATCGGGTGCCAGAATAAGCCTTATGTCTTCGCGGTCGTCCACGATACTTTGCATCAGCGCGCTGTTGGAGGGGTTATCTTCAATATACAGCACCGTAATCTTAGTCGACTGAATCGAGGCTTTAGGTTTGGATGCAAGCGGCTCATCCGCGTTCTTGGCATCTGGCTGCTCGCCACAGGTATCGTTTTGATCTTCTCGAACCGCCGGCCACCACAGAAAAAAAGTAGTGCCTTTTCCTTCTTCACTTTCAAAGCGGATTTCGCCTTTCATCAACTCGATAAGCTGGCGGGTGATGAGCAAGCCGATCCCCGTGCCCTCGATGGTGCCCGCTTCCTGACCCAATCGTTCGAAGGGCCGAAACAGGCGATGTTGTTGCGCGGCGGGAATACCCATGCCCGTATCTTCAATCGCCAATCCGTGCATCCATGCGCCGGCATCGTTCTGGCGACCGGGCAAATGTCGCACCCGAACCGAACCGCCCACACGGTTATATTTGATCGCGTTGGTCAACACGTTGATCAGCACTTGGCGTGATCGCGTTAAGTCCGCGCAAATCAACAGCGGCTTGGTTCCGTCTGGCGCAGAGTCGAGTTCATTGATCAGCGCAATGCCGGTCGAGACGGCGTTATCCGCCACCATGTTTAATGCATCGGCCAAAATAGCGTCCAAATCCAGCGTTTCCGGCGAGAGCGACATCTCACCGGCTTCGATTTTCGCCAGATTCAGTACATCGTTGATCAACGTCAACAAATGTTGCCCCGCTTTAAGGATGTGGTCGACAAATCCACTTTGTTTTTCGGTTAATGGCTCCCGACGACTGGCCGCCATCAGTTGGGTAAACCCGAGAATTGCGTTCAGCGGCGTGCGTAACTCATGCGACATGCTGGAGAGGAACATGGACTTGGCCTTGTTCGCACGATCGGCTGCCTTTCTGCTCTCAATTAAATCCTGCTCGAATTTTATGCGCTCCAATTGCTGGCGCAGGCTGACGATCAAAATCGCGCAGGAGCTGGTGAAGGGGGTTAAAAAATCAACAAGTTCACTGCTGACACCCTTCTGGCGATTGGCAATCGCCAGAACACCAACCAGATCCTCGCCACGGAATAAGGGTATGCCCAGATAATTGCTCAATTGCGGATGCCCCGGAGGGAACCCGCCGCGCCTCGAATCGGTCGCCAGTTCAGGCACGATCACCGGCGCGCGGCTCTTCATAACCTCACCGATAAGGTTGTCTGGATTGCAAAACATCATGTCACCGGCCATCACGCGCTCGAAGAGCGCATCGGATTCGCCACTCCAGGACAGATTGGTGATGGCGTGAATTTTCAGGCACGGTGTGGACTCGATGCCATGGAGTACTTCGCCAATAAAGCCGAATTCGGCATCGGTGACGGCAAGCAATTCTCCGAGCAATTCCGACCAGACGCTTTTATCGCCAGCTACAGCGGTTAAAAAGGACTGTACGGCCTTGTTCAGCCCGCCAAGCAGTTGTTGCTGCGCATCCATTTTTTCCTGCGCACGAACCTCTTCGGTCACATCCTGCGTGATACCGACAAACTGAGTCACCTGCCCGCTATCATCAAAAATGGCATTACCTCGAGCACGAAGGTGGCGCCAATCGCCATTGGCATCGCGCACACGATATGCAAACCGAATTGATTGCCCCTCGAATAACTCTTGCGTGAACGCCGCTTCAATGGCAGCTCGGTCTTCGGAATGAATGCGTTCAAAGATGACCCGACGCTCTGCTTCTGTCGTTTCTGGCGCCAGCCCCAATAAGCGGGCCAAACCGGCACTGATTTTGACGCGATCGCTGAGTGGGTCCAACGCCCATGATCCACTTTGACCATGGCGCTCGCTCATATCACGTAGCTGCTGCATCGCCAATAAATCGGAGGTAATACGATCGAGCTCGCTGACATCCTGGGCAACTGTCACCACGCCGATTTGCTTGCCCTGTTCATCGCGCAAAGGGGATTTATTGGTTTCAAAGACACGCTTTTGGCCCGCAATCTCGATTGGCGTTCGAGTGGAAATCGATGAGCCGGAAGCCCAGACACGCGCATTGGTCTCACGATTTATCTTTAAGGCTTGGGGTGGCAAAAAAAGTTCGGACCTAAGCCCCAGCACGGCTTCAACAGGCTTGCCAAGCAGGCGGGCAAACGATGTGTTGAGTAGAATGAACTCGTTCGCGGCATTGACAGCCGCAATGGGGTTGGTCGAGCTATCGATAACCGAGCGCAGCAGCGCACGTTCCCGCTCCAGGGCTTGTTCGGCCTCAACCTGGTCGCTGATATCCGATACAAAGCCCACAAACTGGCTTACGCCATCGACGCGCAATTCACTGACCGCCAAATTAAACGGAAAGCGCGATCCATCCTTGCGCTCACCTTCGACCCGTCGACCAATCCCGATGACCTTGGGATCACGCGTCGCCAAAAACCGCATCAAGTACCCATCATGGGCGCTGCGCCAGGGTTCGGGCATAAGCATGGACACATTGTGCCCGAGCATTTCCTGTTCGGAATAGCCAAACAACGCCCGAGCCTTGGGATTGACCGCCTCGATTAGCCCACGCTCATCAATACGGATGATCCCGATGGCAGCCGTCTGCAAAACGGTATTGAGCTCTAGCCCGACCCGCGCGTTCTGGCGTTGCAGCTCGGCACTGCGCTCGGCATCGAGCCTGGCTTGCAGCACCTCAGACAGATTGAGCGCAAAATCCTGGAACAGGTTTTGCTCATCGGCAGAAAACGAGCGGGGCTCAGTATCCATAATGCACACCGTACCCACGGCAAACTGCTCGTCGAGCACAAGCGCTGCCCCGGCATAGAACCGCACACCATAAGCCCCCGTTACCATCTCGGAGTCCCGAGAGCGTGGGTCTAGCCGGGTATCGGGTATCACCAAAGGATCGTAGGGTGGCGTTTGCGCATATGAGCAAAGCGCTAATTCGCGATCAATGAGCTCAATATTCAGCCCAAGCACCGCCTTGATGCGTTGATGATGCGCATCGGTGAGCGCGATTAACGCGATGGGAACACCAAAGACGCGCCGAATAATTTTTAGTTTCCGCAGAAAAAAATCATTGCTTTTTTCATTGAGAAAATCGAGCTCACGCATGACGCGCAGACGTTCGGTTTCATTGGAAGGTAATAGCGGCTTGGGGGGAGTGTGATTCAAAAAAAAAGCCCTTTAAATCAGGGTTGGAACCAATCAACGCAGACACCAATTTGTGCCGGAGACATCAAAATCCATGCAAGACAAGTCGAATATAACTTGATTGAAAATCATAGGGCACCCCGAAAAAACCTTTCGAAATGCCCATGCACCCCACAAATGGGGTTATTAGAGGTTCCCGCCAGAAAACAGAATCAACTCGGCAGCGAGCAAGTCACCCTTTGCTCGCTACAGAGCAAAAATTTTACTGGGCAGGGACGATCAGAATATCGACCCGACGATTTTGCGCCCGGCCTGCCGCAGTTGCGTTGGAAGCGATTGGCCGCGTCATGCCGTAACCGACCGCCTGAATGCGGTTATAGGGCACGCCATACTGTGACAGCGCGCTGGCCACGCTTTGCGCGCGATTGAGCGAAAGTTGCTGATTGTAAGAGGCCGAACCGGTCGAGTCGGTATCCATCGCCCTGACGCTGAACCTCAACGCCGGTATTGGCCATTTGCTGCTGCAACTGCGCCGCCTGTTTATCCATCTGGTTACCAATCAGACCGCCGACACCGGCCCCTACCGCAGCACCGATCAGCGTACCGCCTGTCTTGTTGCCGCTGCCAGCGATGAGGTTACCGGCCAACGCACCGATACCGGCACCGATCGTTGCGCCACCTGCCGTTTTGCCGTATTGCCCCTGATAGGGGTTTTGTGCGCAACCGGCCAGAACCGTCAGACCCACTGCAAGGCCAAGCATCCCAAATTTTTTCATCACATCTTCTCCGTTTGACCACGTTACTTCAGTTCACTACAACGATCTTTTTTCACATGTCGATTACAAGCACAGCCTTTATAGCATTTTTGTATTTCATTGGCAGTGAGTTGTGCGATGTGCGACGAGGTATGTGCGGCACTGATCGTGACGCGCAGCCTGGCTGAGCCCTTGGGCACGGTGGGTGGGCGGATCGCCGGCACCCATAATCCGGATTCAGCTAACCGAGCCGACCATTTAACCGCCTCGGCACTGTCACCGATCAAGATCGGCTGTATAGGCGTGTCCGAGGGCATCAACTCGATGCCCGGCGGTAAATCGCGCTTCAACGCCGTCACGTGCGCGCGCCAGTTCGCCCGCAAGTCAGTCGCGGATTTAACGATAGACAAGCTCGCCAACGTTGCCACAGCCAAAGCGGGTGGCTGCGCAGTGGTAAACAGGTAGCTGCGCGCACGCTGCAACAGCACTTCGACAGGCTGCGACGCACCGGCCACAAACGCCCCCGCTGTGCCGAACGCCTTGCCGAGCGTGCCGACCTGAACGAGGTATTCGGGCACGCCCGCGTCGATCAATCCGAGTTCGGACAGTGAACCCCGTCCCGCCTCGCCCCACACGCCAAAGCCATGGGCGTCATCCACCAAGAGCCAGG
>NCKC01000053.1 GCA_002282715.1 Halothiobacillus sp. 15-55-196
GCCATCAGCCGCTGAACATACGAGGATCGCGCCGTCCATCTGGGCCGCGCCGGTGATCATGTTCTTGACATAGTCAGCATGGCCTGGGCAGTCGACGTGCGCGTAGTGACGCTTGTCTGACTCGTACTCAACGTGTGAGGTGTTGATGGTGATACCGCGCGCTTTTTCTTCGGGCGCTTTGTCGATCTGGTCGTAGCCCAATGACGCACCACCATGCTTCTCGGCCATTACTTTCGTGATCGCAGCGGTCAAGGTGGTCTTGCCGTGGTCTACGTGACCAATCGTGCCCACGTTAACGTGCGGTTTGTTCCGTTCAAATTTCTCTTTTGACATGACTTTCTCCACTCACACCCGTTAAGTAAACCTACGATGCACTCGGCAAAATACGCCCCGGCACCACGCTTTTGGAGCTCATGAGCGGAGTCGAACCGCTGACCTCGTCCTTACCAAGGACGTGCTCTACCGACTGAGCTACATGAGCAAATTTTCGAAATCATTCGGATTTGGAGCGAGTGATGGGAATCGAACCCACGCCATCAGCTTGGAAGGCTGAGGTTCTACCATTGAACTACACTCGCAAACCTTTTTGCCGCGCCTTAACTCAAGCTCTACAGTGACGGCACGACGAATTTGGTGGTGGGGGAAGGATTCGAACCTTCGAAGGCTGAGCCGTCAGATTTACAGTCTGATCCCGTTGACCGCTTGGGTACCCCACCGGAAACGCGCAATTCTTCACGAAGCCATACAACAAGTCAATCTCATCAACCTGGCGATGACCTACACGATTCATCTAAACTCTAAGCGCTGAGCTTAATCTGGTGCCGCTTGTCGGATTCGAACTGACGACCTACCGCTTACAAGGCGGTTGCTCTACCAACTGAGCTAAAGCGGCAATGGGCGCGCATTCTAATCGCAGTGACGGCAGTTTTGCAATTTTTTTTGCGCACTTAACGCTTCGCAGCGCTTACCCCCGTTGTCGGGCAAGGATCTTTACCCCTTCCAGCACGAGGTTCTCGGTAACGTGTGCCGCGGGATCAATCATTGCCTGAACAGCCATGGCATCGCCACCGCCGACAACCACAGCCAACGAACAAGGCGCCGCGTGCGCACGCATTGCGTTTATTGTCTGACTAAGCGCACTGACCAGCATCCATTGACGTCCCAACTGCAGCGCGTCTGCCGTATTGTTCGCCAACCAGGCCGTCTGCGCACCCACGTGCGATTCGTTTGATTCCCAGCGATCACTCAGATTTGGTGCCAAGGCATTCAAACCCGCCTTCATGGCGGCCAACGAAGGCATGATGAGTCCACCCTCGTGCTGCCCGGTCGGCGCCATGTAGTCGATCGTGATCGCCGTTCCCGCATTGATGACAACCACGGCCTGATCGGGACAACGGTGCCGGGCCGCGACCAGCGCACAGAATCGGTCCACCCCGAATTGGGCGACTTCCGGATAGGCCAGCTTGACACCACAGCATCGGGCACGACTTTTGAGCCATTGCGCGGGCACATCGGCGTAATTCGCGACCAGTGTTTCTGCCAGCCATTGCCGCAGCGATTCCGAGGCGACCGATGCAATAACGAACTTTGAGATAGCTGGGCACTTGCCTACAGGCACCGTCAGTTGCTCCAGCCATTGCGATTTTTCAGCCCAGGGCAGCGCCTTCGGCTTGCCTTTCGGGCCGATTTGCCACTTGATTCGCGTGTTGCCCGCGTCGATATAGCACTTCACTCAGCAGCCCTTATCCTGTACTAATCGCACACTGGTTGATCCACCGATCGAGCGGGAATCCCCGGTATCGGATACGAAACCGAGCTCACCATTGAGCTTGATATCGCCCGCAAGCCCGGTTTCTCCAGCCTCACCCGCTTGCCACAATTGCACACGACGGCCCGAAAGCGCATTCCACTGATTGGCTCGTCGCATGGATTCCGGCCAAGTTTCCGGGTGCCGGGCGGCGTGGATCGCTACCATGATCAGTTGCTCGGCCAATGCCTCACGATCAATCGACAACAGCTCGCCCTCTTCGAACAAACCCGATACCGAAGGCACCACGCCGGTTTTATCCGAAGGCAGATGCGTTGGCGCCAACCAATTGATGCCGACGCCGATCAACCAATAGCGTGCCGTACCCACGCCCATCTGCTCGACCAGCAAGCCGCCGACCTTCCGATCGCGACACCACAGATCGTTCGGCCATTTGAGCCTGATATCGAAACCCACCGCATTCAGCACGCGAATCAATTCTGATGCGATAACCAGACTCAGCGGGGGAGCAACCTCGACCGTGCATGGCACCACGGGAACCACACAGGAGAACCATAAACCGGACCCCGTCTCGCTACGCCAGTGGTGACCATGACGGCCCCGGCCAGCGGTTTGTGTCTGGGCCACGCAAACCGCCCACGATGCGCCCGCCGCTGCCTGTTCGGGCCATTGCGCGCGTAAATAATCACTGGTTGAATCCACGGCAGGCAGAACGACCGCTGCCGCCTGTTCAACAAACGCACGCTCATCCAGTCGCAGCCGAAGTGCGTGAAAATCGAACGGAGCCATCACGAATGTGCCGAGGGCAAGGCGGCAAGCCATTCACGCCGACGTGACAACGCATCGGGTTCACCCGCCGTCACCTCGCAAGCCAGCTGCAAGCGCCATTGATTCAGCACGGGCTCAGACAGCACCAGCGTCCATTGATGCAAACACCCCTGCCGGAAGCCCGTCAATTGCACCGCATCGCCCGATTGGTAACGACGGATTCGATTCCCCCAGTCGGCGCCACTCGTGGCCAGGCCATCCACCGCGATGATTTCATCACCCGATACCAATCCAGCCTGAGCCGCAGGCCGATCTTCGAATACCACTTGAACCTTGGCGACGCGCGGATCATCGCCACCGACGATTGCCCCCACGTCAACTGAAGACAGAGCCGACTCGGCAATCGGTTCGGCGAGCACACCAAACCGGGCGAGCAAAGGGGCAAAGTCGAGCGGTTCGGTACCGCGCAGCGCCTGCTCGAAGAAATCGCCGAGAGACAACGCACTGATACGCTCGATGAATCGCTCGACGGCCTCGCCCTCCGGCAGAGGTTTTGCGCCGAATTCGCGCCAGATCTCGCGCATGACCGCAGCCAGACTGCCGCCACGCAAGCGTAGTTGCAAATCAAGCATCAACGCGACCAGTGCGCCACGGGTGTAATAGCTGACGATGGCGTTCACGGCGTTTTCATCTTGCTGATAAAACCGTGTCCAGGCGTAGAAACTTGATTCTTCCAGCGTTTGCCGCGACCAGCCCTTGCCGCGCACCGCACGGTTGATGGTTTGCGCCAAGGCCTCGAGATAAGCCGATTCCGTAATCAAATCGGCACGGCGCACCATCCAGTCATCGAAATAGCTGGTGAATCCTTCGAAAAACCACAGCAAGCGGGTATGCGCCGGACGCGCCAAAGGCAGTTGCGTAAAGGCTTCCGGGCGGATGCGCTTGACGTTCCAGGAATGAAAATACTCGTGCGCGCACAGGCTTAAAAACCGCTGATAGGCCGGCGTGACCTCCGTTTCACCAATCAACGGCAGATCATCGCGCGGGAAGATCAGCGCCGTGGAATCACAGTGCTCCAAACCACCAAAACCCTGACGATCCAGCGCGACCAGAAACAGATAGCGAGAAAACGGCGCTTCACCGAAAAAATCGATTTCGGTACTGCAAATACGGGACACATCCTGCGCAATGCGGGCAAAATCGGTTTTAGGGTGCGGATGACTGAATACCATCCGATGCGGCACGCCCGCACTGGCCCAACGCACCACTTCGAACACACCCATTTCAACGGGAAAATCGATCAGCGCCTCGTAATCATCTGCACGGTAATCGCCAAAGCCTCGATCATCGACCGCCACCTCCGGCAGGGTCGTGGCAACGCGCCAGTGCGCGGGTGCCCCTTCAAGACGAACGGAATGCGGCTGTTGCTCCAGTCCATGCACCCGCAAAAAAACGCTGCTGCCGTTGAAAAAAGCATGATCAGGATCGACATGCGCGGTGCGAACGGAAAAATCGGCGCAGCACACGTCATAACGCACCTCGATCGCCTGATCGCACGGCGGCAACTGCCAGGTCTGCTGATCGAGCGGCGTGATGGCAACCGGCTCACCCGTAACCGTACGCGCACACATGCCGACCAGGTTCTTGGCAAAATCCCGGATCAGATAACTGCCCGGAATCCAGGCGGGCAAGCTCAACCGCCAACCGATGGTGCCAGAAGCGGTCGCACCCGAATGCAAGCTCAGACACACGCCGATATAGCGCATGTGCGCGCGGGAAAAGTCCAGCCGGTAATGAACCGGTGGCAGATCAGCCACGGCCTCAGCCACGGGTTTCGCCCTGCTCTTTTGGCTGATCCGCGCCCTGATCCACTTCCTGGCCTTCTTCCCAGTCTCCCATGTAGGTGGAATCGCCCACCATCAGGTGATGACCGCCGGGGTGAACACGCCCGTGCTTGATTTCATCGGGATGACCCATCCGCAAGGCACCGACCTCGACATCGAAATGCAGGCGCAAACCGGCCAATGGGTGATTGAGATCGACGGTCACTTCATCGCCGTCCACCGACAGGATCAGCATTTCAATCCGGCCTTCTGGCCCGAGCGTTTCGACCATATTGCCTTCCACCAACTCAACGGCCGGGTCGAAACGCGAACGCGGCACATTGATGACTGCCGATTCATCGTGCAAGCCATAGGCATCTTCCGGCTCGATGGTGATCTGGAAACGATCCCCCTCCTCTTTACCGGACAACTGTTGCTCAAGCGCGGGAATGAGGTTCCCGAAACCATGGATGTATTCGAAAACGCGTGATTCCGTTGCATCAATGACCGCGCCGTCGTCGTCCTTCAAGACGTAATTCAGACGAGCGACGACATTTTTTTCAATCTGCATGAACAAAACTCCTCAACAGGCCGCGCCGACACCCCAGACCGACGCGACACGATAAAACGGTTTACACCAATAAATGGTGCCATAACGGCAGCGTTACCAACACCAGCAAGATGGAGGCAGTGGCGGTTGTGGCGTACATTTCAGTATCCAAGCCAAAACGATCACACAGCACCAAACCAAGAATCATGACGGGCGTAGCGGCCTCCAGTACGACCGCGACGCGCAAATCGCCGGTTAGATGAAGTGCCGTGACGACAGCCAGCACAACCAAAGGCATCAAGATGATTTGAATTAAAAGCGCCGGGCTGACCCGCCACAAATGCCGGGGGGTTAAAGTTGAAAGCCGCAAGCTCATCCCTAAGGCCAGCAACATGATCGGCACAACCGCCCCGCCCATTCGACCTAAAAATCCTTGTGCCCAATCGGGCTGGGGCAAACCAATCAAGTTAAAAACAGCACCAAAGATAGCCGCCCAAAGCGGGGGGACCGACAGTAACGATTTGATCGGGTGAACCACTTCATCATGCTGCCCAAGCCGAGCGGCGAGCAATAACCCAACCGAAAGCAACAACGGCGTGCACGCGAACAAATCATATTGAATGGCAATTGCTTTACCCGCATCGCCGTACAGGCTGCTTAACAAAGGCAGCCCCATGTAGGTGGCATTCGGGAAACTGGCTGCCAACACCAGCGCACCCAGTTGCCCTCGGGTAAGCGTCATGAATCGAGCCGCTAAAAACATCGCCGCCATGGAGACCAATACCCCGGTCGCGGCCGCCAACATGATTTTGAATGTATCGGCACCGAGCGGCGCCCGCCAAAGTACATCCAGCACAAGCGCAGGCAGAAAAAAGTAATAAACCGACGTTGTCAGCGCAATTCGGGCGCGATCTGCCGTTAAGCCGCCGACGGGGTAATAGCGCCATAACACGCCCAGCCCGATGGTAAACGCCATCTGGGCAATGACACTGAACATAACTTCGCCTCGAAAAGGATCAGACTGGCATTACTGCTGCTGTTGGCTCTCGGACTCGGCTTTTTGGATTTCCTGACGGACCACGTCCATATCGAGTTCCTTGACCTTGCCGATCAATTCATCCAACGCCGATGCAGGCAAGGCCCCGGCCTGATTGAACAACAGGATCTGCTCGCGGAAGATCATCAGGGTCGGGATGGAGCGAATCTGGAAGTACGCACCCAATTGTTGTTCGGCTTCTGTGTTCGCCTTGGCGAAAGCCACGTCGGGGTTTGCCTCCGCCGCCGCCTCGAATAACGGCGCGAACGAACGGCAAGGGCCACACCAGGGCGCCCAGAAATCGATGATCAGGATATCGTTTTCCCTGATCAGGTTATCGATATTGGCGAATGTGGCTTCGTGAATAGTCATTGGTGGTTACTCCAAGGTTTGAACTCATAAGGATTGGGATACAAAAAAGGCATCTCGAAAAACTCGAGATGACCTTTCGGAGTCACTTCCGCGCGGCAGGCAAAACAGCCTCAGCGGCCAAGGCAAACACCTCGACAACGGAATGGAAATACTAAAGACAACGTCCAGCTTACCGGATTGTCATTCGAAAGCGGCAATCATGGCAGAAAGATGACGCACCGTCAGGTCGAGTCGCTCTGCACCGAGTACCCGTTGACGGTCTTCCAATTTGACAGGCAGTCGTTCGAGGAGGCGATACACCACCCAAACCGGATCATCGAAAAGGGCATTCGGATAAAGGGAGTGTACATCTTCCATAATCCGCATAAGGAAATCACGCAGACGCTCATCAGCATCCGACCGGGCCACCACAGTGGCTTCCGGCAACCACTCGACCTCGCCCCGGAACAGGCCATCGCGCTCAGACCATGAACGCAGCACACGGAAGCGCCCCTGACCCTGCGTTTCGATGTGCAGCATACCGTCGGATCCAAGATCGGTATCGACAATCATCGCGCCGGCGCCCACATCGTAAAATTCGCTGAGATCATCATCGCTCTGGCGAACTTCGCACCCCTGCTTGAGCAGCACGACGCCAAACGGACTTTCCTCTCGCAGACAGGTACGCACCATATCGATATAGCGCGTTTCAAAAATGCGCAACGGCAGATATCCGCCCGGAAAAAGCACCGTGTGCAGGGGAAAAAGAGGTAACAACCTGACGTCCTTCATACAACCATCGCTCTTTATGAACAATGGACTGACTTTAGTCCATGGATGCGGTTCTCGCCGCCAGCGCATCCAGCAGCCGCTGGTGAACACCATCAAAGCTGCCGTTACTCATCACCAATACCTTGTCGTCAGGTTGTGCCAGCGCCAGTACGTCGGTCAGCACCGCATCCACCGTCGATGAGAAACGGATTCGGGCACCCAGTGATGCCAATGCCGCTTGCGGCAACCATCCCAGATTTTCCGGGCTATGAAACACCACCAGATCAGCACCGGCCAGCGCCTCGGCCAACTGATGCTGATGCACTCCGGCGCGCATGGTGTTGGATCGAGGATCGACGACAGCGATCAAACGACCGGATTGAGGTGATGCGGATTGTTGCTCTCGCAATGCGGCAATCGTCTCGGTAATCGCGGTCGGATGATGGGCAAAGTCATCAAACACCGTCACGCCCGCCACCGTTCCTCGATTTTGCAAGCGCCGCGCCACACCGACAAAACCTGCCAGCGCGCTCAAGCCCTGCTCGGGCGGCACTCCGGCAAATCGGGCCAGCGCCAGCGCCGCCAGGGCATTGAGCCTGTTGTGGCGCCCGATGATACTGGCGGGCATGGTGCCGATATGCCGACCGTCCAACCAGATGGCCTCACCCACCAAGCGCCAGGGCCGTGCCGATTCACCCGTACCGAACCGCTCGATGGGCGACCAGCTTTCCTGTTCGACGACCCGTTCCAGCGCGGGCGTCGCATCGGCCATCACCACCAACCCCTTGTTTGGAACCAGTCGCAATAAATGCGCAAACTGCCGCTCGATGGCCGCCAGATCGGAGAAGATGTCCGCATGATCGAACTCAAGATTATTCAGAATCACGCCGCGCGGGCGATAGTGCAGGAATTTGGAGCGCTTATCGAAAAACGCCGTATCGTATTCGTCGGCCTCGATCACGAAAAACGGCGTCTTGCCAAGCCGCGCACTCACCCCGAAATTGCCGGGTACGCCGCCAATCAAAAAGCCCGGTGCCATGCCCGCCTGCTCCAGAATCCAGGCCAGCATCGAACTCGTGGTCGTTTTGCCGTGCGTACCGGCAACGCCCAGCACGAACTTGTTGCAAAGCACTTCTTCTCCGAGCCACTGCGGACCGGAACGGTAACGAAAAAAGCCGGAAAGCAGCTCGTCGATGACCGGCATATCCCGCCGCATCACATTGCCAACGATGATTTCGGCATCCTGCGGCAACGGGGCATTCATGTCCGTCTGCACGGGAATACCCGCCTTGGCCAACTGATCGCTCATCGGCGGATAAATGGCATGATCACGACCGGAAACCTCAAAGCCCATCGCTTTTGCCAGTTGCGCCAGCGACCCCATGAACGTGCCCGCAATGCCCAGAATGTGTATCTTTTTCAATCGAAATTCCCTGATTTTAATTAAAGGTTTTGAATACATCAATGCTTTATCTTCAACCAAACACCAACGTATGTGCCCAAACCACCCCCACACCGGCCAAAATAAAATAACCCAATGAGATCAATGCACCGAGTGCAGCACTCAAATCCAGCGCACGGCGAAAAATCTGCCCGACCACCAGAACATCCCAAACAAACAACGCAATAATCCACCAGCCGTTTGTGGCTGCTTTGCCGGGTGTGATCGGCATAAACCACCACAGCGCGGCCATCACCAGGCTCAACACACCCAAGGCAGCATACAAAGCGGTCAGCAACTGTGCCAGACGCTCGGGATGTTTGCGCATGACGAGCCAACCCCAGGCGTATCCGGCCACAAGAATGGCATTAAGCACATTGTCGAAAAAGCCCTGGCCAAGCGCGGCTTGCAGGGATTCGCCTGCTGCCCGATCGGCAAACACCATCATCGAACCAGTCAATAAAAACCAAATAAACGCCCAAGTGGTCGCCTGCCAACCAGCAGGCATATCCTCCGGCCCGACGCGAAAGATCACTAATTGCAGATACGAAAGCCATGCCATAAATTTCTCTCAATTATTTTTGAACAACCCGCATTCGGACCGAAATGGTACACCGCTCACATCGTTGCGTAACGCTGCGCAACACAACCGATCAGACGCAGGGTTATGTTTTAATGACCAGATGAATCCCAAGGCCAACGCTTCGGCGTGAATTACCTGATCGACGTATTGCGCGGCAAGATCGACGAGCGCATCACGCAACTCGGTCACGATAAGCTCAGCGTGTTCGGCGTCGGCCACGCGCACACCATCGACATCTGGCGCGGTGTATTTCGCCAGCTCATCGCTCAAGGGTATTTAAGCGTGGATACGGAAGGGTTTGGCGGGCTGGCGCTTTGCGAACGTTGCCGCCCGCTCTTGCGCAGCGAAGAAGCGCTCTGGCTCAGGCAAATAACCAAACCGGTCAAAATCAGCCGCAAAACGTGCGACCGCCCCGATTTCTTTTCCGACGAGGAAAGCGAACTCTGGGAAGCCTTACGCGCCTGCCGCAAAC
>NCKC01000054.1 GCA_002282715.1 Halothiobacillus sp. 15-55-196
CGACAGCTACGGGACGATCACAAGTTCGAACGGTACCTTGCCGGACTACCGGTATGCCGGGCTGTACGCCCATCCGCAATCGGGCGTGTATCTGGCAACCTATCGGGCGTATGATCCGAAGATTGGACGCTGGCTGTCGCGGGATCCGATTCGGGAATTGGGTGGGCTAAACCTGTATGGCTACGTGGGGGGGAATCCAATACTATGGAATGACCCTGATGGGTTACTATTTGGAGTTAATGCTGGTGAGTCATATGGTGATTCAGCGGCCCAGTACTGGGCTAACCAATATATCCATGATACGGGGCTGACTGCTGGTTTCGATGCTCTGATGGGGGGGCTCGCATCACTCTGGACACCTTGTACAAGTGATGCCACTGCCACCGTGCTTGCTGGAGGTGTAGGAATCGGGAGATATTTTGGACGAGCATTTTGGCAATATTTTCCCGCAGAAAATCCAGGGTATTCGTCTCCATGGATGACAAGAGGATGGGGTTGGAAACCTCCTTATTCCCCTGGAACCGAAGCTGCGAAGAAACTAGCGCTCTCCCCCTACAACTCTGCTACGGCTGTTAGGCCAATATCACCTTCCCCTTTTAAGTATGTAGGCGGGCCGAGAACAGTCCAGCCTCAGCCTCAATGGGGGCAACCGGGGGGTGGTGTTGAATACCGATTTGGTGGATTTAAATGACAATTTTGTCTCGGGTATACAAATTTTTTGGTTGGTCTCCAATTGGAAAGTTTGTCGAAGTTAAAGTTGATGAATCAAGTTTTCCATCTCTAATTGGTAAGACTTTGTCGGCGAAAGTAGTCTCCCTAAAAGATCAGGGCGTGGCGGTTCTTGAGATGCCTGAGTCGATAAAACGAGATCTAGGGGGCGTCCATCTGGTGACTGCCCGGTCGAGGCACAAGGGGTATGATTTCTACCATCTTCGGATAGGTGCCATCGCTGTAGATCTTTCACCTATAGAGGAAACATCAAGATTGGAATTGCAGGATAAGAGATTTGTCACAGGGTTAATGTGGCTCTCGAGATAATTGTAGTCAGAGTAGAAGACTCCAGCCGAAAGGGTAACGGCGTCAGCATTGAACTAAAGGTAACGTGCTAGACGATGGTATTAGGACTTATGCCTTGGACGCCGCCGACCGGCTGGTCACCATCACCAACCAGCAAACCGGCCACACCAGCCAGTTTGCCTACGATGGACTATCCCGCCGGATCAGCGCTACCGAACTGCATGGCAGCACGATTGCCTATTATGCTCAGGATCAGGTCGGTAGCGTGGTCGACACGGTTGATCCGCAAGGGCAGGTTACCGCAAGGCTGAAGTACGACAGCTACGGGACGATCACAAGTTCGAGCGGTACCTTGCCGGACCACCGGTATGCCGGGCTGTACGCCCATCCGCAATCGGGCCTGTATCTGGCAACATATCGGGCGTATGATCCGAAAATCGGACGCTGGCTGTCGCGGGATCCGATTCGGGAAGCGGGTGGGGTTAATCTTTATGCCTATGTTCTGAATAATCCGCTCTTATATACAGATCCAAGCGGGTTGGCACCACCACAACATATACCGCATGGTGTTGACGTAGGACAAAAACATCAAAGAGGCGCAAAACATGTCATATGGACAATGGTATGACGCGGTTAGAAATGGTGGCAAGTGGGATTACAAGCAACAAGGATCGCAATACCAGGAGTTTGGAAATTACAACTATGGCGTGACGGCAAGGGCTGTAGGTATTCCAGGCAATATACCCAACAGAGGCGCAGGATGGGCTCAGGGTCAGGCTGGGACTAGCTTGCCGCAATGGGGTAATTGGTGGGACTGGCCTTCTTCAACAAGCTTTGGTGACGATCCGGCAGACCAGTACTGGATCAATGAGGGCATCAAAGATTACGAAGATGGGTATTACAACCCGAGGGTGTGCAAATAAAATGCAGCGCCTCAGAAATATGATTTCCTGTTTCATGTTGTTCGGCTTTTTTACCCTCGCCTCATGTGGAAACAATGATCTGTGTGTTGGAGATGAGATTTCTCGTGTCTTGTCCCCTGATAAAAGAGTAGATGCTGTGCTAACGAAGGGTAACTGTGGTGCAACTACAAGTTACTCATACCGGGTCTCTGTAGTTCAAGCAGGTAAAGCTCCGGTTGAGAGTGACATAGTCTTTCTTGCGGACAAAGCTGAAAGTGTAAGTGTTTCTTGGCGGGCTCCGAAGAAGCTTGTCATCTCTTACAAAGAGGCAAGAATATTTAAGTTCACAAGCTTCTGGAGTTCGAAAGAGCTCGACAATTTCCAATACATAGTTTCAGTTGTTGAAGTTCAGCGTGACTAGTTAAAATCAAAAGGGTCAGAGATCAAAGGAGCAGAATCTACAGTGGACCCATAAGGAAAAACCAGCGGCTCGGCAAAAGACGTCGTTCCGTGGTTTCCGCCTTGATTAATCGAGATCACCAACAAGCAAACCGGCCACACCAGCCAGTTTGCCTACGATGGACTATCCCGCCGGATCAGCGCTACCGAGACCGACAGCGGCGGCACGCCAGTGACCACCAAATGAACTGCATGGCAGCATGATTGCCTATTATGCTCAGGATCAGATCGGCAGCGTAGTCGCCACGGTTGATCCGCAAGGGCAGGTTACCGCAAGGCTGAAGTACGACAGCTACGGGACGATCACAAGTTCGAGCGGTACCTTGCCGGACAAACCGGGCGGGCATTTGTGCTGAAAGAGGGGCATGGGGTAACGTCTCCATAGCAGGTGCGCTTGTCTGAGTGTTTTAAGTTGCACTGATGGCATGAATTCGCCATGGTATTGGTTATGTTCTTGACCAATCGATTTACTGCATTCCGTTCTTGTGTCCTGGCACCAACCTCTGGTGCGGGGCGTTTTATATGAAGGCCGGGTCTTACAGCCTGAGAACGGCCTTGATGCTGTTTATCCTGCTGCCTTTGGTGTTGCTTACGTCACTGGCAGGCTGGTACAGCCTGCAAGGTCTGGAGCGCCAGGTCAGGTCGCGTATGCAAGAAGATATCGAATTGATCGCTCGGGCCATTCGCGTTCCGCTCAGTGATGCCATGGCTCGGGGCCGTGAAGGCACCGTGGCACGGACGCTGCTATCGGCTCTTCAGATTAGCCGTGTCTATGGTGCTTACGTGTACGATGCCAACGGTCATCAGATTGCCGCGACAGGCCCCCGGAGCCCCACCAAGCAGCGTAAGGCGGCCCAATTGGTTCTGAGAGGCCAGCGACAAGGGGAATTTGAACGCGTCCATGGCAAACCATTCTTCTCCTATTTTGTTCCGCTGACTGATTCCGGTGGGCGCATCAGGGGGCTGCTGCAAATTACCCGCAAAGGCATCGATTTTCAGGAATACATCAGCAGAGTCCGCTACCAAGCCTTGGGCTTACTTGCCTTTACTACGTTCTTGCTCGCGATTGTCATTTTTTATGGCCATCATAGAGCCTTCGGCCGCCCGATTGGTGCCATACGCGAGAGCTTGGTTCTTGTGGGTCGGGGTGAGCGCCACCACCGTGTTCCGTTGCAAGGTCCCCGGGAGATTCAGGCATTGGGCTTGGGCATCAATACCATGCTCGATAAACTCGCCGAGCATGCCGATGCCCTGGCCGAGCAACAAGCGCAGCAGGAACAGCTTGCCCTTCGTCTGCGGCAATCGGAGAAGATGGCGGCCATTGGACGCCTCGCCGCCGGGGTCGCGCATGAACTTGGCACACCACTCAGTGTCATTGACGGCAGAGCTCAGCGCGCTACGCGTTCTGTTGCGGACGTATCTCTTTCGTCGGCTTTAGGTGACATACGTCGTGAAGTCGAGCGAGTGAGCAAGATCATTCGTCAACTGATGGATTTCAGCCGCAATAATCCCTTACGCCGCCAGCCCGTTACCGGTGATCGTATGCTCTGCAGCGTGCTTGCGATGCTGAACGACGAGTTCAATCGACACAAAATAGACTGCCATATCGAAGCATCCGGTCAATCACCCCTTTTTTATGTTGATCGGCTGCGTATCGAGCAGGCACTCAGTAATGTCGTGCGTAATGCGTTACAGGCAGCTGATCGGCAGGTACGTATTGGCTGGTTCGCGGTAGATGCAGCCAAGGGGTTTGTCGTGGAAGACGATGGCCCCGGCGTGGATAGGGAATTAAGGCAGCGTATTTTTGAGCCCTTTTTCACCACTAAAGCGGTCAATGAGGGCACGGGGCTTGGGTTGGCGGTTACTCACGCTGCTTTGGAAGCGCACGGAGGATACATACAGATTGACCGCAGTCCCGATTTGGGAGGGGCACGCATGCGCATCGTATTGCCCGATCAGATGGAGGAAGTATGACCGAGACGCGAAAACTGAGTGAACGTGTTTTGATCGTGGAGGATAACGATAGCCTGTGCGGGCTGCTTGAAGAGGAATTATGTGATGCGGGCTATGTCGTCGGCACTGCTACCACCGCTGAAGCGGCTTGGGAGCAGTTGAGCGGTGGGATGTGGGGGCTGGTGATCAGCGATTTGCGTCTTCCGGGGGCAGACGGGCTGACACTGTTGCGTCAGACACAGCAATTACCGGCGCCGCCCGCGTTCATCATGATTACCGCCTTTGGCCGTGTCGATCAAGCAGTCGCAGCGCTCAAAGAGGGGGCAGATGAATTTCTTGTCAAACCGGTTGATTTGGAGCATCTGTTGTTCTGCGTGCGCCGCGTAAGCGAGACCCGCCATCTGCGTCAGGAGTTGGCGCGATTCCGCACTTTGTTTCAAGAAAGTGACTTTCACGGCATGATCGGCCGCAGCCCGGCGATGCAAGTACTTTATGCCGAAATCAAGCAGATCGCCCGGGCGTCGGGGCCAGTACTGATCACGGGGGAGAGTGGGGTCGGCAAGGAGTTGGTAGCGCGTGCCTTACACCAAGAAAGTGAGCGCATCAACGGTCCCTTGGTGCCTGTTAACTGCGCCGGCATACCCGCCGAGCTTCTGGAGAGCGAGTTGTTTGGCCACGCTTCGGGCGCGTTTACCGGTGCGCAACGGGCGCGTCGCGGTCTGATCAGCGAAGCCGACGGCGGCACTTTATTGCTCGATGAAATTGGCGAGCTGCCAATGACGATGCAAGCCAAGCTGTTACGCGTGCTCCAGGATCAGCGAATACGTCCGGTTGGATCGAATCAGGAACAGTCTATCGACCTTCGTGTTATCGCCGCCACCAACCGCGATCTGGAAGCTGAAGTCGAGGCTGGCAGTTTTCGTGAAGATCTGTTTTACCGGCTTAACACCTTCACCTTGAAGGTGCCGCCGTTACGCGAGCGCGGTGAGGATCTTACGGTATTGGCGGCACATTTTATCAATCGATTCAGCACACAACTGGGGCACCAGATTAATGGGCTTAATAGCGAAGCCGTGCGTCTGTTGAGCGCCTATCCGTTTCCCGGAAACATCCGGGAACTGGCCAACGCCATGGAACGGGCGGCTACCTTCTGTCCGGATTCTGAAATCTGTGCGGCGCATCTGCCCGAAACGATTCGGCAGGCCACAGGCACGGGTCTGGATCCGGCACTCGCTCAAGTTTTGTTGCCACCGTCAGGCTTACCGGCTCTGGATGAGATCGAGCAGCGCTATATTAATCACGTACTCAAACAGGTACGCGGTAATAAGCGCCGCGCAGCCACCATCCTGGGCATCAGCCGTCGAACGCTTTACCGGCGACTCGGTGAGGACGAGAGCAAGGTCACCGATGGCGCATGAGTCATAATGACACATGATTCGTTGAGGTCAGCCTCCGGTTCACGGGAAATAATATTATATTGAACAATAGGTTATGTGTTTTTGACGTTCTGGCATGGCTCCTGCACTAGTTCTGTTGCCTTACTGGCAATGAAATGAAAGGAGATTTTTATGCGACTGAAACACTCATTAATGACACTCACGCTGGGCGCAGGCGCGCTGTTGCTTTCCGCCGGTACCGTTTGGAGTGCGGAATATGGCACGCCACCCAACGGACAGCAGCAGGGGGCGCAGCCACAGAACATGCCGCCCAATGCAAACCAAGCGCCCAAAATTGGCCCGCAAACAGTGCAAAAGTTCAAACAGGCTTATCAAAAGGTGGGTGCGATCGCGAAGGAGTACTCTCCAAAGATTCAGGATACTCGGGACCGCAGCAAGGCTCAGTCCCTGCAGAAAGAGGCCCAGAACAAAATGATCAATGCAGTTAAAGATAGCGGCCTCAGCGTGACCAAGTACAACCAGATTGCGGCCATGATGCAGAGTGACCCATCGCTACGCCAACAAATCATGGGTAATAAAGGCAGCAGCTAGCGTTGAAGCCCCATCGGTAACTCGGTGCGGTGCTCAGGCCGACAGGTTCCGAAAACGAACCTTGTCGGCCTTTTTCTGCCCCATTACTCGTCGTGGAAAAACTGCTAAGGATGTAAGTGGGTGCAGGCGCCGCCACAGCCACCCATCGGGCTGGTGTGGTCTTCGTCATCGTCGTCCCGTTCGGTTAATCCGGCAGGGATGAGCGGGTGGATGCCGAGTTTGTCGAACAGGGCGCGGTCGCGGTTCTGATCGGCGTTGTCCGTGGTCAGGAGTTTGTCACCGTAGAAAATGCTGTTCGCACCGGCGAAGAAGCACCAGGCTTGCGCTTCGTCGCTCATGCCCTCGCGGCCGGCGGAGAGGCGGACGTGCGATGTGGGCATGAGGATGCGGGCGACGGCGACGGTGCGGATGAATTCGATCGGATCGAGAGCGGGGATGTCCGCCATCGGCGTGCCGGGAATGCGCACCAGCATGTTGAGCGGCACGGATTCCGGTGCGCGTGGCAGGTTGGCCAGTGTGGCCAGAAACGAGGCGCGGTCCTCGCGTGATTCGCCCATACCCAGAATGCCGCCGGAGCAGACGTTGATGCCGCTCTCGCGCACATGCGCCAGGGTGTCGAGCCGATCCTGCATGCTGCGCGTGGTGATGACCTCGCCGTAGAACTCCGGTGAAGTATCGATATTATGGTTGTAGTAATCGAGCCCGGCTTCTTTCAAGCGGCCAGCCTGGGGCGCGGTGAGCATGCCTAGGGTGACGCAGGCTTCCATACCCAGCTCTTTGACGACACCAACCATGCTGATGACGTTTTCCAGTTGCTTGTCGGTCGGGTTGCGCCAGGCCGCGCCCATGCAGAATCGGGTGGCTCCTGCTTCGCGGGCACGCAGCGCGGATTCCCGCACTTCCGATAGGGGCAGCAGCCGCTCGCGTTCCAGCCCGGTATCGTATTTCGAACTCTGCGCGCAGTACGAACAATCCTCCGGGCAGGCACCTGTCTTGATGGAGAGTAGGGTGCTGATTTGAACGGCGTTGGCGTCGAAATGCGCACGATGGGTTTCGTGCGCACGGAACAAAAGATCGGTGAACGGCAGGTCGAACAGGGCGAGAACCTGGGTCAGTTCCCATGGGGTAGTGGATGTTGACAAGGGCAGCCTCAATTACTGAATAACGTCATCGCTTGCGTTTTCTCGCGGACGACTTATTGATCGTCTTTGAAGGGTTGGTGCGGTTCGATGACGCAATCAACCCACGTGTCATGATTAATACGGTATAGATCGTAGATGGTCCAAGGAATCAAAACCGTGGCCGCTATGGCCCAGATGACAAGGTAGTACTTGATGTTAACTGGAAAAAACACCGAAACCGCAAGGGCAGTACCAGCAACCCCGTAAAATCGGTAGGCAGCCCACTGGGTGTAATGGCCAACCTTTGGATTGGGATGGTGTTTGTTCAACGCATAAATCAGCATGGACATCCCGGTCCAGAAAATCGCGAGTGGCAGTGGGACGAGGATGGCCACCAAGGTGCCGTAATTGAACCATTTGGCTGCACGTCGAGAGGATGCGCCGGAAACGATTTTCCCTTCTTCTTCGTCTTCGATGGCGTGGATATATTCAGTCATGGGAATAGGCTCCCTTAAATATTGATAAACGGAATATGAATGTAGCATGAATCGACTGGCTGGACTAACGCGGTTTTTGGTGCCCGCACCCTGCTATCTGTGCGGAACGGCAACTGTGGCGGTCGCTGGGTTGTGCGCCCGATGTACCGACGATTTATCGACAGAAAACAGGGCCGTGCCGTACCGTTGTCCACAATGTGCGATTCGGGTGAGTGAAACCGGGCAACGATGTGCCGCGTGCTTACGGCATCCGCCGAATTTCGATTTTTCGGTTGCGGGGCAGGATTTTAAGACCGCAAGCCGATTTCTGATTCATCAGTTCAAATACCGTAAGGATTCGGGCGTGCTCGATGCATTGATACGCGCACTTTTTTCTTCTATCGAAAGAACTTACCCCCGGCGACAGGATGACGACTCGAAAGACTGGCCGGACGTGTTGATCCCGATGCCCATTCATCCCGAGCGGCGTCAGGTTCGTGGATTCAATCAGGCACGCCTGATTGCTGACCGAATCGGGCGGCGTTTTGATTTGCCTGTTCATGGAAAGGCGGTAATACGTTCAGGGACGAGTAAATCTCAAAGCGGGTTGTCTGCCATTGATCGTCGCAAAAGCCTGAAAAACGCCTTCGAGGTAAGGGAGCGTTTGCCTCAACATGTCGCAATTGTTGATGATGTGATGACGACGGGTAGCTCGGCCGATGCGCTGGCGTGTGCCCTAAAACGGGCAGGGGTGCAGCGAGTCACCGTATGGGTATTGGCGCGAACGCCCGCACCGGGGGATATTCCTCATTGAACCCCGTTTATTCCAGTTGTTTTCCAGAGTGTTTATATGGGGCGGGTGGCGCTTGAGTGTCGTCCACCTTTAAGGTACCATGACCGCCCTTATTTACGATTGCTTTGAATGTTGCTTGGCCCATGATCATGACGGGCCGTTGTGGCGAAAGCGATCGAATCGAATAACCCACGAATTTTTATGGGTAAAAACTCAAGGTATCACTCATGAAACCAGACATTCATCCTAACTATCGTCCTGTTGTGTTTCAGGATCTGGCATCCGATTTTTCAATGCTGACGCGTTCTACCATTCGCGCCAAAGAGACCATCAAGTGGACCGACGGCAAAGAGTACCCGTTGGTAAAGGTTGAAGTCTCCTCTGCCAGCCACCCGTTCTACACCGGCAAGCGCATGGATTCCAGTACTGCCAAGCAAGTGGATAAATTCCGCAACCGCTACGGCAAGAAGTAATTCCGCGCGTTTCGACGCCATGCTCAAAGCGCGTAAAAAGGCATCCAGTCCGATCTGGCTGGGTGCCTTTTTTCTTTGTCTTGCCGGCGTATTTTCGTCATTCGTATCGGCAGAGGAGCAATGCCCACCGCCAAGAAACGCGATTTCCGCCACGGTGGCTTATGTCGATGACGGCGACACCATTCGGCTGACCAATGGCGATCGGGTGCGCCTGGCGGGTATCGATGCCCCCGAGGTGGCGCATCCTGCTTATGCTGATCGAGCCGCACGACCTTCGGAGCCATTCGGGGATGCCAGCCGTCAGGCATTGATGGCACTGTTGGCAACGTCGCACAACCGATTGCGCGTGCAATATGGCGCTGAGCCCGAAGATCGTTATGGCCGCAGACTGGCCTATCTTTATCTCCCTGATGGTAAATCCATCCAGGCCGATCTGGTCGCGCGGGGGCTGGCGATGGCGGTGTACATGCCGCCGAACCTGGCACTCGCCGACTGCCTGACTTCAATTGAAAAAACGGCCCGAGACCATCATGCCGGCATTTGGTCGAACCGCGAATATGATCCGGGAATCGCGACGGCCAAAGGCATCCCGGATGACGTGCAGGGCGCGGCTATCGTTCGCGGCAAGGTGCTTTCCGTGCACCGCAGTCGCAAAAACATATGGATCAATCTGGAAGGCCGGGTGGCATTGCAGATTTCGGCTCGTGCCTGGGATCAGTTCCAAGGCATTGATTTTGATCGCTGGAAGGGGCGCGAATTGCGCGCGCGTGGCTGGCTGGTGCACACCAAAAGTCGCTATGAAGATTGGCGTATGCCGATCGAATCGCCTCGTTCCATTGAGCTCTTGGGGCGATAGCTGCTGAAAGCACACTGGGGTATCACGCGAAGCAAAAAATTGCGGCAGGATGAAATCCATGAAAATAGTAAAAACCATCAATGTTCCACATCCCTTCCCATATCAGGGAAGCAAGCGTGGTATTGCTAATTATATCCTTCCATATTTCCCATCTGACGTTAAATGCTTGATAGAACCATTTTGTGGTGCTGGTGCAGTATCAATCGCGGCAGCGGCACACGAGCTTGCAGAAAAATTCGTTTTAAATGATTTGAATAAGCCGCTGATGGATTTGTGGTCAGAAATTCTTGATCGTTCAAGTGTGCTTTGTGATGAATATGAGAGACAGTGGTATGAGCAGCAGTCAGACCCAAAAGCATATTTCTTTAAAGTGAGAGACGAGTTTAACAAAACTCATAACCCACATCAATTGCTCTATTTGCTGGCAAGGATTGTAAAAGGCTCTGTAAGGTACAGTTCTGACGGCCAGTTTAACCAAAGTGCAGACAACCGGCGCTTGGGAATGAAGCCGAATACGATGAGGAAGAACATTTGCGGTGTATCAGCACTTTTGGGTGATAAAACTACTATTAACTCAGTTGATTTCCGCCAAGTAATAAAAAATGCCAAAGAAAATGATTTGATTTATATGGATCCGCCATACCAAGGTACCTCATTTACTAGAGACCGCCGTTATTTCAATGGGTTGTCTTATGAGGAATTTGTAGACACCCTTTCTTGCATGAATGAACAAAATCTCTCATATATCATTAGCTATGACGGTATTACTGGTGAAAAAATACATGGAAAGCCACTTCCCTCTGGCCTTCACTTAAAACATCTACACATCAATGCTGGCAGATCTAGCCAAGCAACGCTTCTTGGTGGCAACCACGAAACAATAGAATCGTTGTATTTGTCTCCGTCTTTGGTATGCCGCCTGGAGAATGATAAACCGGCAATTAAACAACTCAAGGCATTAGAACAACAAGAGTTTGCATTTGCTTGATCAATAAAAATTTTCGTCCGAATTTATAAAACTCCTGAAAAGTGTTGATGCCAAGCGCCCTAAAACGTTATTGACCATATTCTGGAGCACGGCCAGATTACAACGGAGGAGTTAAAAAATACCTACGGTTACAATCATCCACCACGCGCAATTCGAGATGTTCGTGAACAAGGAATTCCTATTGAAATGTTTCGTGTCACCGGGTCAGATGGAAGGAAAATTGCGGCGTATAAGTTTGGTGATCCCTCGCGGGTTCGTTCTGCACAGCTTTCAGGCAGAACAGCTTTTTCAGCAAACTTAAGGACGCATTAATAGAAAAGCATGGCGCACGGTGCAATATCTATCTTGAGCCCTTCCCGGTCAGAGAGCTTCAAATTGACCACAGAATCCCGTTTGAAATTGCCGGAGACAATGGCGATCTGTCCGAGGACGTTGATGAATATATGCTGCTGTGCGCTTCAGCAAATAGAGCAAAGTCTTGGAGTTGTGAGAATTGCCCAAACTGGAAAGATAAAGAGATAACGGTCTGCAAAACTTGTTATTGGGCATATCC